>JBHLNY010000138.1:0-8877 GCA_048941065.1 Promethearchaeota archaeon | reverse complement strand
CCGATGTATGCATATACTGATGCTGGTAAAATTCAAGTCACTCGCGAAGGAGTTCCAAGTTCAGTAGTTTCCGTACCATGTCGATACATTCATTCTCCTACTTCTTTGTTGAAATTGGATGATATTTATGAAACAATTCGATTAATTTTTGCCTTTATACAAAATCCTGCTAATATCTAATTTAATTATTAAATCAGTTGTTATATATAAGTAAATTAGAAAAAAGTATAAATTTGTACTTTCCTATATATTTCTACTTTTAGGGGGTTTAATAAGAAAAGCTATAATTGCGGCACCAATAGACATGGTTCCCATGACAATAAAAAGAATCAAATAACTTCCGAAAACTGATACAAAAGCATTCACCATAGTTGCACCTATAAATCCAGCAATACCATAAGCAGTGAATACAATCCCATAGTTAGGTCCTAAATTTTTAGTACCAAATAAGTCTGCAGTTGCAGTAGGAAATAATGAAAAATTACCTCCAAAACAGAAATAAATTGCACAAGTAATTATTAGAAAATAAATAACATTTACGTTTGTAGTGAAATAGATAAACATTAAGATCGCTTGTGTAGTAAACATTATGAGCATTGTCTTCTTATAATTGATAAAATCAGATAATTGGCCCCAGATAATTCTTCCTGCACCATTAAATAAAGCAGCTAGACTTCCCACTAAAACAAAATCAACTGTTCCAATCACATAAATAAGCTCACCTCCACTATTTTCCGATTTAGCAAATGCAGAATAAGATCCTATAACCATTAAACCTGATATTGCACTTAATACAAATGTTGCCCAAAGCATCCAAAATTGTGGTAATTTAACTGTTTTGCTCCTTTTAAACTCAATCCCAGAAATTCCACTTTCGTCAGAAGGTAGCGGAGGATTCCATCCATCAGGTTTCCAACCTTCTGGAGGATTACTTAACGTCATTGCTCCTCCAATAATTAATGCTAAATAAATTAATCCTAATACAACAAACATAAGAGGAATATTTTTTGTGACTTCTGATACAAAAGTTGGATCATTAGTCTCTAAATTCTTAGGGTTAGCCAATATTTGTATAACAAAGTTAAAAATAAATGAACCTGCTCCAAATCCTGCCACCGCAATTCCATTTATTAATCCTTTTTTATCTGGAAACCATTTGTTTGCCGAAGCAATAGGGCATACATAACCAAATCCAATACCTGCACCAAAAATAATACCATAAGTAATAAATAATCCGAGAAATGTGGTCATTACTGCTGAACTAATAACTCCAATTCCAATTAATATACCTCCAAGGATGGCAATTTTCTTTGGACCATATTTCTGTTGCAATTGCCCAGCAAAAATCATAGTAATCGCAAAGGACAATAAACCTATCCCAAAAATAAACACAGTAAGCTCTCGCGGTTCCTCTAAGAAAGCATCACTTACAAAGATAGTTAAAGTTCCCCAAGAATAAATTGTACCTAAAGCTAATTGAATTAGGATTGCACCTATAACGATGATCCATCTATTTCTAACTTTCTGTTCTATCATCATTTTCCTAAACCAACATAATTTTACTATTTGTGAAAATTATCAGAAGAATAAAAATTTTGTATTAATATTTTATTAATTCAAACTAAATTCTCTTGTTCATAATTAAGGGAATAGCTAAATAATAACAACTCAAATTCATTAACCAAAACTTTTCAAAAGATAAATTAACTTTTTTGTATGATTAATCTGAAAAAAATTAAAATTAATTAATAGTAAAATCTAATAATTTTATAATCGATTTTTCAAAAATAATTGTTTAATTATGTAAAATGAATCGTATTAATATCTCAAAGAGACAAATATTTTTTATTTCCTTTTATTTGTTAATTTTTGTTATAGGAACTGTATTAATTTTTATAATTCCAACAGAGGTAAAAATAACTTATGGACACACAGTCAAAACATCTGATGGTGAGACAATATCATTTAACGTAGTAGAACCAAAAAGTGAAGAACTCAGCAAAAAAGCAGTAATTATAGGGCATGGGATTATGTCTAATAAAGAAATGTTAATGGATTATGCGATTGAATTAGCCTGTGCTGGCTTTGTTGCAGTTCCTTTTGATTTTCGGGGACATGGGCAAAGTACAGGTGAAATTGATTATGATAAATTAATTAATGATGTAAGAGCAATTGAATCTTATTTAAATTCGAGATCAGATATTAATTCAAGCTCTCTTGGATATCTTGGATTTTCTATGGGCGGATTTCCAGGAATAGAAATTGTTAATAAATCAACAAATTTCAAATGTTTTATCGGAGCAGCAACTAGATTACCTGAAAAAGTAAGGAAGGGAAATTCTACAGCTCCCTTGAATATCCTCATGATTATAGGTAGATATGATGAAGCATTTCCATTAAATGAACTTAAAGAAGGTTTATCCGATCGTGTAGGTTTACCTGAAAATGAGATTGAAGTGAATAAATTATATGGAAGTTTTCAAGATGGCAATGCTTCAATGATCTATTTAGATGATAATTCTAACCACGTATTAGGCAATTGGGATTCAGATTTCATTAGGGAAGCTAGGAACTTTGTAAAAAGTACTTTTCCCGATGTAAGACCTGTAGATGAGAATTTCTATGCAAATATTAGGTTTCTTATCTTGATTATACAACTTTTTGGTGGATTTGGATTTTTCATGGTAATCATCAAACCACTTTATATATTAGTTTTAAAGTCAAATGAGGAGGATTTTTTCAGAATAGAGTCTGGTGATGAAACTATCAGTAGTCTTTCAATAAAGGTAACAATTTATAGTTTAGTACTTGGAGTTCCTGGAATAATTATTTTTGTACCTCTTATTCTATTTTTACCTTTAGCTACTGCTGGATTTATTTTAGCACTATTATTTGGACAAACTTTTGGACTCCTAATTTTACTGTGGAGATTTGGGAAAAGAAGAGATTTACATTTATTAAAAATTCTAAAACAACCTTTTAAAGTTTCAAGGAATAATCTTTTAAAACAATTTATAATAGGTGCATTTTTAGCTACGCTATTATATGTGATAATTTATCTTTCAGCGGGACTAACTTATATGGGTATGGTCCCTTCATTAATGAAACTGCCATGGGTACCTCTATATTTTGCAATTACTTTCATTATTTTTATGATATTTGGTATACTATTTCAGGGGATAATCCAAAATAAATTTGAAAAAGGAATTAAGAACTTTCTTAAAATCTCGTTATTTATTTTTGGGAATCTTCTTTTGTACATGTCTATTTATCTCTTTATTTTAGCCCTTATTACGGGTAGCTTTTTTTATTTCGGATCATTTATGCCCTTTGCAATACCCTTATTCCTGCTAAATTCTTTCACTTCAACCCACATTTATCAGAAGAGTGGAAATATTATAGGAAGTACAATTGTTAATGCTTTATTCTTCACACTCCTAATATGTACGATATCACCATATCAGATTGGATTAAGATTTATTATGGGTTTTTTCCATTGATTAATTTTTTTTTTTTATTTTTTACTTAATTAATATCAAATTTATCATTTAAGTGGATAAAATTAAAATTATAACTTTCTTACTAATTCTTGCATTAAAGTTTAAAATTGAATTAATCATCATCATAAGCAAAGACAGAAGTTTTGCATTAAAAGAAGATTTTGGATGGAAAAATGTCGCAGGACCAGATATTGTGTCTTTCATATTTTGACCAAGTAATTGGCCCCAATACTTTCTATTGTAGTGAACCACTAGTTAATTCTATAGAAACACCAGAATTAGGTAAGATTTTAGAATTCCAAGAGAGTGAGGGCACATTTATATTTGCTTATAGAAAATATCAAACGGTAAATCATATCTTTTACATCGACTCTAAATTAGCACGAGGGGGCAAAGACCTATTAATGATTTCATACTTAGTAAAAACTGCTATTTTTAAAGATGAGATCGTTGATGTTTTTAAATATTTAGACTCGAAAGCACCTATCTTAAAGGAATTTGCTACAGAATTAAAGAAATTAGAAGAAATCTCTAAATTAATGCATGCTAATAAAAGTGCAATATCAAATGAAAACCTTCTTGATCTTGCTAGTGATGATTTAAAAGAAGAATTTTTAAATATCTTCAATAAATATTATCGAAAGTTGACTCCAAAGTACCAGTTTGAACCTCCATTAAAAAGTAAGCGTAAGATTAAGAAAATTTATATATTTGGAGCTTCAAGTGCAGGAAAGGCAACCTTTTTGAAAAATGTTGAATTAATTCAGTTTTTAAAAATAAAAAATAATGATATACCAACAAGAATATTTGAAGTTTTGATCGAGAATATGGAAATTTTATACTATGATCAGAATGAAAAAGAGTTCAAATGTAAACTTTTTGATAATTTTGACGAATGTATTGAAAACGCACAAGGATTCATTGGATTAATAAATATTTCAGATAAAGCATCAATAGATGCAACTCAGAAAATGTTTACAATCATTAAAAATAAATGTATAGCTATTATAAATGAAATGGTACCAGTATTGATAATAGGTAATAAATTTAACAATAAAGAAGGATATAAGAAAGATTTTATTCTCCAAAATTTTAATTTAGAAGGTTTACAAAAAATTGGTATTAAAATCAATTATTTTCCAATAAATATAATGGTAGAAGATGATAAGGTTATTGAAGCCCTTAGATGGCTAATTAAAAGTATATTGTAATTATTTCTTCTATAAAAAATTGATTTTAGCTATTTCAAAATCCAGAAATGATGTTCTAACAAATCTTATAAATCATTAAGAATATATAAATAAAAATAGATTCTAATTCATAATATAAACATTTAAAGATTAATTGTTAGAAAGATGGCAATAAAAGGAATTTTATGGAGTGTTGTCTTTTTCCTTACAGCAACTATATATAGTACGATACCAACATACTTAATTGTTAGATTCTGGGCATGGTTAAATACTTTCCCTATATATACCCTATCCTTATTAATGCTGTTCTTATGGATTGTTAGTTTAGTCTTAGTATTAATTTATATTGTTGCTATGATTCGAGCAATTATTCAGAGACAGAATGAAGAGGGTCTAGGTATTCCTAAAGGTGTAAAAGGTTTTGGATTAGTTTCCACAGCAATAGTGTTGGTGTTCATGTTAATTTGGTTTATTATTTTTAATCAAATTGCTTTTTTTGTTATGGCTCCTCCTTAATTTATTCTTCAAATTTAAAAACAGCTTTTTATAAAGTTTAAAAATTTAGAGGATTTTGCCCAAATTCATGAGTAGCATCAACCATTTTCTACTTAATTGAGAATTTATATTCAAAATTATAAGAAATTTTCAGTTCATTAATATTTTTAGAAATCTGACAAAAATGTTAGGCTTTTTTAATACAAATTTCATAATGAAAGAAGAAAATGAGGGATTTTTCATTAGTTTAATCAATAAGCCTTTTGGAAAGTCCATGTCCCCATAAATAGAGATTATATGTTCAATTTTACTAGTTTTAATTATTTGGAATAATTTTTCATAATCATGATTTGTAAATAATTCTAATATAGTTCTTATAAGATAATGAATTTTTAGTTGTTTACCTACAATAGTTTGACAAGGTCTTTCATAAAACCTTTTAATAAAGTTACTTGAAAAGTTACTTTTTTTAAAACTTTTTACGATACAATTTGCAGCATATTTAGCACAAGTTAATAACATTATAATACCTCCACCCGTTGTTGCTTTAACTTGACAAGCTGAATCTCCTAATAGCAAGACATTATCGAATGCTGACTTATTTAAGACTCCATAAGGAATAATTCCTCCTTGACGCTCAATTGCATTTGAGGAGTCAATTTTTAGCTTATTCAAAAAGATATGAAAATTTCTGGCAACATTTCTACCCGATGCAAGCCCTATACGGTAAATATTGTTGAACCCTTCAGGAATAATCCATCCAAATAATTCTTTCCATTGAGGATCAAAATACATTACAACCTCATCATCTCTAAAATTACCTTGAATCCGTATTTGAGTAGCATATAATTTATTGTTTTCAATACCCATCAACTTTGCAACAGAAGATTGAGGTCCATCACATCCAACTAAAATTTTAGCGGTTAATTTTCGTTTTGATGTTTCTACTAATATGATTTGCTCCTTTTCTTGCACTAAATATTTGTATTTAAATGATCTAAATCTCTCTTCAAAATAATACCTAATATTTGGATTATGTTTTACCTTTTCATAAAATAATTTATCTAAAGCAGCTCGATCAATAATGTAAGGACGTTCATTTCCAGATAACCTTATAAACTTTCCAGAAGGAGTTACTAATTTCACTATATCTACACGATTTAGAACAATTTCATGAGGAAGGTCTATTAATTCAGATAATTTTTGAGATATAATCCCAGCACACTGAACAGGTAATCCAATTTCTTTATGTTCTTCAATAACAACTATTTTTAATTTTGTCTTACTTAATAAAAAGCATAAATAATTACCTGCAATACTTCCTCCTATAATACAGACATCATAATGCTCAATATTTTTATCCATTAAGAAAGATTAAAGAAAGTTATATTTTAGAATTTTTGGAAAAAAATGGGTTAAGACTCTCTAAAACCTAAATCCACTAACATCCCATAAACGATACCTAGGGTAATATCCTTAAAAACTGAATTATGTTTAATAGGGAGATCTGTTCTTTTAGTTAATAAAGGCAATATTTTATTGACAATATATTTAGTTTCTGGTTTTTCTTCATAGAATTTTATTATTAATGTTCTAAATTTTTTCATAAATGATTCATGCTCTATAAGAAGTTGTCTGTAATTTTTTTCTCCATTAACAATACCAAAATGTCCAAAACCTACTTTTAAGGGGTGAAGGTTCTTAAGGTTTTCAATTGAATTTAAATATTCTTTATGGTCATAAAAAGCTGGCATTGATACAGGCATCGTTACTAATTTTGTAGTATGATAAATCGTCCCTAAAGCTTCTCCAAGAAATAAGAAATCAATTTGATTATCATTAATTAATATAGAAGTCTGGTGATCAGGAGTGTGTCCGGGTGTTTTTAATGTCGCTAATTTTATTTCTAATCCATTTTTATGAAATTTATCAATAATACTAAAATTTTTTGAATCTGAATAAAATTTTTGATTAGGTTCGATGATTTTAAAAGCACTTTCCACGATTGACCTCATTTCACCTGTTAAATTTCCATAAGTACGCTTTGCTCTTTCGAGATGACTCTTATAGTTATTCAATAATTCTTTAGTATCTTGATTTGCAATAATTTTTACATCTGGATTACATTTTTTTATTTCATTATATAACTTCCATAAACCACCATTATGATCAAAATGATGATGGGAAGTAATAAGATATTTCAATGAATCCAAGGGAATCCTAGCCTTTCTTAAGTATCTTAAAAGCTTTTTAATGTCCAATGATGATCCACAATCAAATAAAATCGAACAGTCGTCAAATTCTCCAAGATAGATCGATAGCATTCTAGTTGTTCCAAATGCTCTCACATCAATAAGATGAAGATAATCACCTACCATTCCCGTTTTTGTAGTGATTATTTCTTGAACCATAGAAGGAGTAATTAAAAATATAATAAGAATGATTTTATTTTAAAATAAAACTATCTAGGAATAAAATAAGGAATATAAAAAAATTGTTGAATTAAAGATTAAGATTTTCTTTCCACATCTTCATTGATAACTTTAATTCTTCTCTTTCAGGACGACTTAATAATTCAGTATTTTTTTTAAGTTCAGTACTAGCATTGTGAATGTTTTTTAGAATGCTAGTGTATCCTTCAATCTTAACATATTCACTTTGAAATCTTTCTAAAGTAGAGGAGATTTCAATACCTGTCATTTTATCTAAATTATTTAAAATGTCATCAAACTGCTTTGAAAGAAATGAAGGTTTTTTTGCTTCTTTTTCTATTGCGGCTGGGAGGGGAGCTTCTTTAACGGCTTTAGGCATACTTTTAGGCTCATGAACAACTGGTTCTAATTTTTCTTGTTCTTTTGAAATAGAACTTTTAATGGATCGAACTATTTCTTTTCTTGCCGAAACCCAAGCATCTTCAAGAACAGGAACAAAGATTTTAATGTGTTCTTCGATTATACTTCCAATACCAGCAATTTCGGTTATTGTTTCTCCTCGAAATTCAGTTTTTGAAAGTACACATAGGATTACTTCTTCGTAATCTCGGTTTATACCCCATAAATTTTGTAATGTACGGTTTCTGTAATCAAGATTATCCATTTTATCTAGTTCTCGTAAAATAGAGTCATGTTCTGGTAAAGTTGGGTCAATATAAGTAGCTATTCTAAAATTTATTCTTGAGGGGCGGGATTTTATAGCATCAAGATCTATATCAGTTAATTGAGGTGCTACTATTAAAACTCGCATTTTTGCCTTAGCAATCTCATCATTAATATGAGCTCTAGCACTTTCCATGGATCGAATAAACCAGATATCTTTCATTGTAAACAAACTACCTCTTTTCGCCTGATCCCAGAACTCTCTTGTGGTTGTCTCGCTAATTTCCAGCCTATTTAAAATATCTTCTAATGTATTATTTAAGGTCGCTACAATCTCTTTCGAAAAAATATCTTTGATATTTCCAAAGGATTGAAACATTCCACCCGAAATGCCATCTATTTTTTCTTCTGCCATTTTTACTGCTTTATCAAAATTATCACTTATTTCTGAAAATATTTTTTCTGTATCTTCACCAGATTTTGCTGTAATCCCTTCAATATTTTTGATTGCCCCCTCTATGGTTTTTTTTAAGTTTGAAATAACTTCGGTGTCTAATCCTTGAGTAGCTTTTTTCAATTCATCCACAAAAACTGTTT
>JBHLNY010000137.1:0-8878 GCA_048941065.1 Promethearchaeota archaeon | reverse complement strand
GGCCTAAGTACAAAAATGTTGAATTAAATCTAACAAATAAATCATCTATCATGGATCATAATTGTTCGTTTCATTATTATAAAAAATCCTTAAACATGGAAATTTTATAAGTTTGCAGAAAATGTGATTCATAGTGTATATGAATAAATATTTTAAAAATTTCAGAAAAATATTAAGATGAATGTTAGCGGCGATTATAATAGAATTTTAGAGGATAAAATAAAAGAAGAACTCAGATGGTTAGAACAAGAATTTTATTATTTATTCAAAAATAAAAAAACAGAAGTTACCGAGAATGATATTAGAACAGGAAACCAAATTTTAAATAATGTTATTGCTAACCTTAATATAAATAATAATAAAGATTTACTCAATTTATTAACTTTTACTTTAGACAAAATAGAAGAAATCTTTCCTGAATTTTTTTGATTCTATTTTTTTTAAAAACCAAATCTATTTTTAAAGTGCTGAAAAAAGACAATTTAGAGTTAATAAGTTAGTTAAATTCATATTCATATATTGTTTAGTAATTTCATATATATTACATAAAAATTAATAGAATAATTGTTAGAATTTTTATATGGAAAGAATTATTTTGGTTTATTGGAATAAAAGCACAGGTCCAGAACCTATAATCCAATATCCTCCAGAAAAATCTTTTCCTCCCAAGGATTTATTCTTGAAGATTTGGGCTAAGCATGAATTAAATAAAGAAAATTCAATAATAGAGTTTATCCCTGAAGAGGGGACCTCTCATTTTACATCAATTATACAAAAATTTGAAGGTGAAATTTACTTTCTAATATTAGATTACAATAAAAAGAATATATCTGAAAATATTATCAAAGATTCTCCTGATATATTAGCAATTATTAGCAGGAACTTAGTAGAATTGATAAATACTAATAAAATTACTCGCGCAATTTCTGAAGCATTTAATACAATAATCAACTATTCTAAATTGGATGAGGAAGAAAATTTAATTAGCTTTTTTCAAGATAGAATAAAATTCACTATTTTGCAAATTCTAAGAAATGGAGTAATATCTAAATTGGATTTAATCAATATTTTAAAACAAGAATATGGATTTTCGACGATTAATATTGATTTATTATTAATATCTTTCCTGCAGGAAAATTTGATTGTTAAACTGCATATCCCTGGGATCAATGATTGTTATTTCTTAATCAATGATCTTTCTTGTACTCGAATCCCTCCTAAGAATTTGCCAAAGGATCAGATAGAAGAGAAAGTTTTAAGAAAGTATAAAAAATTCTTGATAAAATTTTATGTAAATTACGATGCCGTAGCAGATATTAAGAATAAAACAATCTTACAGACAGTAATTTTAGATAAGGATGTTTTTTCATTACTAAAAACATTAAGAGAGAAGAGATTATCTGTTGACGAATGTCTGAATATTTTAAATAATAAAGAAGATCTATTTATGGAATTAATTGAGAAGCAGTTTATTTATGAAGCAAAAGGTTTTGTTTATAATTTTTCAGATGTTCATTTTATTAAATTTACTCCTTTTTATATAGTTGAAAGAATTACCAAAAGGTATAAAGATAAAGAAATATCCTCAGATGAGTATTTAACTCATCTTAAACTGTTAGTAAATCAATTGGAGAAACATCCAACATATATAGATTATGAAATAGTTTGATTTAAGCAAAACTATTTATGTTAAAAAGTCAAATTGTATACAATAAGATAATCATAATTTTTTAAAAATTGGTGAAATTTATTGACACTCGAACCTGTTGATATTTTACAAGGTAGTTTCAGCTTAATCTTTGTCGTCATTTCTCTGATATTAGGATTCGCAATTTTGTCAAAATTCCCTAAATATAAATCAAGACTCTATATTTTAGTTGGCTTATCATGGGTGGGTGTTTCTCTGCCATGGTGGCCGGATTCAATAAGTTTTTTAATGAATCTTTTTATTGGTGAATCTTTAAGAGTTGAATTGTATTTCATAATTGGTAATGTATTTATTCCAATTGCTCTTTTATGTTGGATAATCGCATATACAGATATGATTAATAAAAAAATTCAATTATTTGCGGCAATATTAACTTACATTTTTGCGTTAATATTTGAAATAACGTTTTTTATATTATTTTTTATTGACATTGATCTTATTGGAGAAATCAATCCTACAAGACCCTTTACAGTAGACTTCGGGATTTTTATAACAATTTACCTAGTACTAATTATTTTAATAATGTTAATTACGGGGATTATTTTTGCACAAAAATCAGTTAGATCTGACGACAGGGAGGTTAGATTAAAAGGAAAACTTCTTCGTGCTGCTTTTATAACATTTACTATAGCAGCGGTTTTAGATTCTTCCTTGGGCGCAATTTTTGAAGATCCTACAGATCCTTTTTTATCAATAATGGTCGTTATTGTTAGGTTATTGTTAATTACAAGTGCTATTGAATTTTATGGTGGTTTTCTTTTACCAAGATGGATGAAGGAAATCTTTTTAAAAAATGAATAAACTCTTATAATTTTTTTTTATTACTAATTTTGAAATTTATCTTTTTTAAAATGATTAAATAAATTAAAAAATCTAAAAGTTAATTTTGTTAATTTATTAATAGTCTTCTTTTATGAACAAAAATCCTTACATTTTTTTACAATGAATTATGAATCTCTCATAGAAAGTGGTTTTATGAAATTTTAAATCGTTAAAATGTAAAATAATGAATGAATATTCTGATTCAGAGTGGAATTGGGACTTTTATGAAGAACTAGTAGATGATGTAGAAGAAAATAAGAATATAATTCAATGTATATCTTGTGGAAAATGTGTTGGAGATTGTCCTGCATCTAAAGTTTCAAATTTTAATATCAGAAAGATAATTACAAAAGTTCTTCGAGGAGATAAAAGCGTATTAAAAGATTCTGACATATGGCATTGTTATTTATGTGAAAGATGCAAACGTGTTTGCCCAAAAGATAACATCAATATTCCCTTATTAATTATCAATCTAAGGAATGAGAGTTTCAAAAAAGGATATGGTCCCCGTTATAACGATTTAAGAAAATATATGGAAATGGCCGAAAGGTTTCTTACAACTGGCGTAGTTGTTGAAGAAGCTTTAGGAGAGGGACTTTCTCAAGAAAGAGTTGATGAATTAAATGAAATTTGTAATTTTGCTCGAATAAAATATGTGTTTAAAGCAAGTAAAACAAATAAAAATAAAAGTAAAAAGAAAAAGTAATATAAAGTTATAAAAATGGAATTTAACAATTTAGCTTTAGATATAGACGGTATAGAAAGAAATTATCCTGATAATGCTATAGAATTTTTCAGAGACAAGAAATTATGCGTTTTTAAAGCATGTTTAGAAAAATACTTCCCTGGTGTAAGATGGGGAATTCTAGATTTATTAGAAGAACTTCAATTAAATGTAGAGACCTGTAGTAATCAATCTTGTTGTAGTGGTACTTTTTTTCAACGAAATCTGATAACTAGAGCCCAATTTGCCGCAATTAATGAAAGAAATCTTAGTGAGCTTAACCAACAAGCGGATATTGTCTTATTTAGTTGTAATGGGTGTTATAATTCTCTAATGAGAGGACGAGATTTCTTAAAAAGTCCAGATGTTAGAAAGAAAACTGAAGTAATTTTAGATAGTTTAAAAGAGAAAGCAATTACAGAAAATTATCCAGGAAAGTACGAAATTCTTGAGAATCTAAAACTAAAACTTTGTCATGATTTAGATTTTATATATTTACTTAAAAATAGTGTTCTTAATACTTTAAAGTTTGATTTGAAAGGTCTTAAAGTTGCTGTTCATTATGGATGTCATTATTTAAACCTTTCTCGAGATAAAAAAACTATTCATAGTTATTTAAAAGACAAAACTAAACTCGAAGAACTTATTTCTCTTTTTGGAGGGAAATCTATTGATTACCAGGAAAGGGAAAGTTGTTGTGGATGGGGTGCTTCCCAGATTTTAATAAATCCACGTGAAGCGTTAAAAGTAACTTATCAAAAACTGAAAAGTGCAGAAAATGTTGGCGCAAACTTTATTTTAATGCCTTGCCCAACATGTTTATATACTTTAAGTAAACCAGAATATAGAGAGAAAATGCATAAATGGTACGGAGAAAAACTAGATATTCCAACAATTCATCTTAATGAATTAATAGCGATTTTAAGAGGATGCGAAGAAGAACGCTGTATCACTTTAAGAAGAAAAACACCACGAATAGATGAGATTTTTGAGATTATTACCCAATAATAATTTAAAAGTGCATAAATTCGTAATAAATTGAGTAAAAACCTTACATTTCTTCAATGGCATATCTAGGACATGAATCTAAACATAATAAACATCCAATGCATTTATTATAAGAAAATTCTAATCTATCTTCTTTATTGAAATGTAAAGCATCTGTAGGACATAAGGAGATACATGCACCACAATCAATGCATTTATCATCATCAATGATAACTCTTCCCTTCTTGTTAACGATAATGTTACTCTTTTCTAATGATTCAGTTATAGTTTTTATCATATCTTCCGGTATATCTAATAAAAGATTTATACCACTTGATCCAGTTGAAAATTTTAAAAGATTGAATGAAATATCATACTTCAAGATTTCATTAATAAATCTTGAATAATCACTGATATCTTTAATTACCCCAAAGGGTAATGTTATATTTATTATTGTCAATTACATCAACTCCTCACTAGTAATTATCCCTACAACTCTATTATCTTCATCAATAACAGGTAAAGCTGAAATATCATTTGTTTTCATTTTTCTTGCAGCAACTTCGATTGGTTCATTATCATTAGTAACAATTACTTTCTTAGTAACAATATCTTTTAAATCTGTTTTATCTTCAGCAATAGCTTTTGTCACATCAAAACTAGTAACAATACCTTTCAAGTGCTTTTCTTGGTCAGTAATGACTATATGATTCATATTCTGCTTAATAATATTTTCTGCTACTGTTTTTAAATCACAATCTTCATAACAAATTATCGCTTCTTTCTTCAAATCTTTTACAAACTTTAATCTAGATGTTTGCTTCATTGGTTTAAACGAAATATTTTGTGGTAATGTTTCGGCTGGAGGGTTTAGGTAAAAAATTCCTCCTTCAATCCACTTTTTCAACTCATTTGCTATTTTTCTTGCATGATATAGGGATGATAGTGAAGAACATTTAACTTTTTTATCATTTAATTCAATATAGCCACTTTTTAATTCCCTATATGAAATCTTTTTCAATATAGGTTTATCTCTCCGAGGGATACCATAATCCACTACATCTGTAAAAATCTCAGCATCACTAATAGAAGTTTTTCTTGCTAAATTTTCATTTAAAATTGGAATTGGAATTCCTACACCAACAAACATAGATGTCCCATATTTTTCGTAATTTACTCCTTTTAAATATTCAGGAGTCATTTGTTTTAAATCGCCTTTAAGAAAAAGCGTGCCATAATTATTCCTAGGGTTGTGTTGAGTCCCTTCACCAATTACATATCCAATTCCACCCCCAAGAAAAATTCTTGTACCGATACCTATCGTTTCGTAATCAGGATCATTACATAACGGATTTAAGCAGCCAGATCCCGAATAGTGGGCATTTCCATAATTAGGTAATAATTTTCCCATATAAGTGTATAAGGTTCTATCTATACTATTTACTGCACAAACATATCTTTGGTATGCATTTCTAGGATTACATAATATAGCTTGATTCAAATCTGCAATCATAAAACTCGTATCTATCTCCCCTAAAGGATAACAATCAGTTGTATAAGAATTACCCCTCAATCTAATAGGTTTTCCAGATACAAGATCCTCAATAACATGTCCCCCTCCATATTCAAAAGGTCTAATATCTGCCATTCTTGTTACCCCAATATAACAATCCACAGCAGCATTCCCGTGATAAGCATGAACATCATTTAACCAAAGATGCTCGAATTTTATTGGGGGATCTGAATGACCAAAATTTAAAAATGCGCCACTTGAGCACATCGGACCAAAAGTGCCTGTAGTAACAACATCTATTTCTTCAGCAGCGATCTTTATACCGCTCTCTTCCACGATTTTTATCATTTCTTCTGCAGTTACTACTATAACATCTCCACTTTTAATTCTTTCATTAATTTCAATATAAGTTTTAATCAAATAATCACCTTATTTTCTCTAATGAAGTTATAGTTAGCTAATTAAGGGATTAATTTACAATAATATATCTTTATTATAAATATTTTTTAGAGAAAATATGCATTTAATGCATAAACTAATAAAATGGATATATTATACTAAAGGAAATTGTTTGAGAAAGAATATAGGGCAGGGAGAGGAAATTGAATTTTATATTATAAGTATTAAGTGGAAAATAAAAAAAAAAAATAGAATTTTTAGAAATTATTATTTTTTTCTTATGTCTATTCGCCCATGAATTTGTCCATCACAAATGCTATAATTGCTACTATTCCAGCAAATAGTACTAAAAGTGGGGCGGGACCAAACACATTTTCTCCAACGATTGGTTCTTCAACATAAACCCAATAAAGGATTGGAAAGATAACACAAACAATTCCAAGTAATAAGTAAACTAACCAGTCCCATTTGAATTCCATCCCTTTCATGCCATGAAGACCATACCATAAGAAGATAGCAGCAGACATTGCAGCAAGTACTAAAGTCCATAATCCAGCGGTATTACCACCACCACTAAACCAAGTGGGGTCAGCATCCGCATTATAGTAAATAAGACTGCCAAACCAGGTCCAAGTAGTTGAGCCAGCAAAATCAAGGCCACCGGAAGGAACTAAAATCCCAATAATTGCTAAAATTGCAGCGATTAAGGCATATATCCAAGTATCTTTCTTAAAATCTACCAAATTTTTTCAACTCTCTTTAAATATTTTTAAAATAGTTTTTTTTAAAACATTGGTGTTAATATCAATTTCAATCCCAAAATATTTAAATTTTTTTAATTTTAATGACTTTTTAATTAAAGAAGAAATAATTTTATTAAATTTTATTTCAAATCCCATTTTTATTAATAGCACCCCTACAAATTATTAGGTTGTACTAAGATACGTTTTAATCAATTATCTCTTATTCTGTTAATCGTTTTATTAATTTTTCATGTATAGTTAATTATTAAAGCATTAATAGAAGAATCTATTTTTATATTCTTTTAATTCATTCTAAATAAAAATTAGAATGAGACTTAAACCATAAAAAACAATCTTATATTTGCTAATACATAAGTTAAATCCTAAATTGCAATTGTTTTATAGATATGATTATTAAAGATAAAATAATCAACTACAAAATTTGCTTGTCTAAAGTCGTCTTTAATTGAGTTTTTTAGAGATTTAAGGATTATTCAACGCTAGCTATGATTGTACCTCCTAAAGCAATACAAGCACCTATGAATGGAGCAATGATACCAAAACCTGGGTTGAAAACTCTCCAAGAGAAAGCCTCATTTCCTTCAATTGCTACAATCCAAATTACAGATAAAATAATTATTACACTTGCTAATAAAGCCCATAATTTTATGGCTGCTTCTCCTTTAAAAGATTTAATACCAGTATAAACTAATATGATTGATGCAGCGAATATTATTAGAACGATTATAATTCCAAAGGCAAGATCTGCTGCATTTTCCAACCATCCGGTCTCATCATTATAACCTACCATCCAAACGGGATAATTAGTTATTTTAAAATAAGCGGCTGGAAAAAATAATGCTATAATTGTTAATATTCCACCTAAAACTGGAAAAATCCAAATGAAATTCTTTATTTTGACCATGATTATCAAATTATGTATATTTCTTTAAAAAAAATTTTATTAAAAAGGCAATCTTATTTATTAATGGTTTAAGCTAAATTCTTATTTTGTAGTTTCCATTGTAGTTAAATATTAAACTTAATCAAAAAAAAATTAATATAAGTTTACGATTATTTACGTGTTAAGTCCATAATTCCTGCTAGAATTTTTAGATTTTTATAATAAAATAAGAATAGTTTTTATCTTTTACATATTTCAGTAATTAATGAATTATTTAACAGATAGAAATGGTCATTAGAGATTCCTCTTTCACTTCAAATAGACTTAAGATAATTGCAACAATATTATTAATTCTCACAACATTACTTTGGGGTACTTCTTTTATAATCACTAAGAAAGTTACTCAAGAAATCCCTATTTTCCTTTATTTAGGTTTAAGATTTTTAATAGCTATTATTGGATTATTCCCATATTTTATTAAGATAAAACAAGTAAATAAAAGGATTATAATATGGGGAAGTATAACTGGATTAATTTATTTTCTTGCAATTGTATTTCAAACAACAGGACTTCAAACAACAACAGCGGGAAAAGCAGCGTTTATTACCGGGTTGAGTACAATAATGGTTCCATTCATAGCATGGATTAGATTCAGGCGATCACTAAATAAGAGGATCTGGATTGCAGTTTTTATATCCATAATTGGTATGGCTTTTCTTTTATTGGAACGTGAAACAAGTATAATTATGGGTGATATTTTGGTTTTATTATGTGCTGTTTTATATGCAATATTTATAATTTTGAATGATAAATATGTGAATCTTGTAAATGTATATTTATATTCTATTATTCAACTAATAATTATTAGTATATTATGTTTTGGAAGTTCTTTTATTATAAATGAGACATATAGCTTCTCATCAATAGAATTAGGATACTGGGTGATAATTATATATATGGGTATAGTTGTCACAACAGGAACCTTTATATTTCAAAATTGGGGTCAGCAGCATCAAGGTCCTGCCCAAACAGCTATAATTTTTACCCTTGAGCCTGTATTTGCTGTTCTTTTTGCTTC
>JBHLNY010000136.1:0-8934 GCA_048941065.1 Promethearchaeota archaeon | reverse complement strand
AAATATTTTAAACAGCCATTTGTCTCTGCTTTAATTGATGGATGTTTAGAAAGTGGAAAAGATTATACCGAAGGTGGGGCCAAATATAATTTCTCTTCTATTACAGCATATGGCTTTGCTACGTTAGTAGATTCTTTTTATAATATTAAGAAATTGGTTTATGAAGAGAAATTAATGTCATTATCAGAATTAATTCAAATTTTAAATTCAAATTTTAATGGTCAAGAAGAACTTAGACAAAAATTAATAAATAAATACGATAAGTGGGGTAATGACGAAGAAGAGATTGATTCACTTGCATCAGAATTATGGGATTTATACTGTTCTGAAGTTGTAAAACATAATTGCAATAGAAATGGTCGTTATAATCCCGGTGCTTATTCAATGGGTGTCCATGTAATGGAAGGGCTTTTCACAAAACCCACTGCTGACGGTAGGAAGGCAATGCAGCCAATATCTAATAGCCTTTCACCTGTAAATAAAGTAGAAAAAAATGGAATTACCGCAACGCTAAATTCAATCGCAAAACTGAATTATGAGTTAGCTACGAATGGAGTTGCAGTAAATGTAAGGATCCACCCCCAAAATCTTAAAAGTGAAGAAAATGTGGATAAATTCTATCATTTACTTAAATCCTATTTTGAATTGGGAGGAATGCAGCTACAACCTAATGTTGTTTCGACTGAAACCTTAAAAGATGCACAAAAGCATCCAGAACAATATCCAGATTTAATAGTTAAAGTTGGAGGTTATAACGCGACCTTTGTTGATTTAGGCACCCCAATACAAAATGATATTATTGATAGATTAGAATATAATTTTTAATTGAATTTCTATTAGTTATGCAATTTTTTTCCATATCCTATCAGAAATTATTTTTATTAATTTTAAGGCTTTCTTAGAAACTCAACAAGAAAGTTTACATTCCATTCTAAAATAGGACTTTTCCATTCTTGAAATTCGGGAGATAAATCCGCTCTTTTTAGCATAATCGAATCTTTTCCTGATTTGACCTGTTTCTTTACAAGATCTACGATTTCAGTTATATAGTCCTTTTGTAATGAAAATTCTTTTTTAGATGCTAATTCTCCATGTCCAGGAATTACTATTTTAAAATCTAATTCCAATATATCGTCAATTACCGATTTCCAGCCTTCCGGATCACCTGATCCTAACCAAGGATCACTTCTAGCAAAAAGAAGATCCCCAGAATACAATATTTTTTGGTTTGGAATATAAATGATTACATCACCATCTGTATGAGCTTTTTTGAATGTTCTTAAAAATACCTTTCTTGTTTTTCCGTATATTATAAGCTCTTCTTTGAACGTTAAATTAGGATCTCTTGAAGAAAAATCTTCTGCTTGGATACTTCTGATGAATTTTAGGTCATTTTCAATATCCTGCCTTTTTTCATCGTCTCTTTCTGTTTCAAGAGATTTTTCCATTTTCAAAATTTCTTCTTGAGGCATATTTTTTAATTCTTCAATTCGCTTTTGATTTTCAGTTTTAATAGTGTTTAATGTCCTATCAGATGTGATGATAAGCGTTGATGGATCAAATATGTTATTTCCTATAACATGATCTAAATGGTAATGCGTTATAATAACAACTTTAGGAGTTTTTCCTGTAAAGTTAATAGAAGCTCTCTTTAAATCTTCAGCAGCTTTTGTGCTTAAGCTTGTATCGATCATTAAAGAAAAATCTCCTAAGTCAATGAAACCAGCATTGCTTCCCATTCCAGAACTTTCCTTACAAATAGCAGCAAAAACACCATCAGATAATTTATACAGGGAAAAGAATTCTGAGTCGAAATTTAACTTTTCAACAAATTCAAATGACATAAACTTTTAAAGAAAAAAATCTTGAAAAAGTTTTCTAATAGATTTTAAAAGAGTTTCCTCTTTCGAGTAATTCATAAAAAAAAAGAAAAAAATTTAGAGTTTAATATTACTTATATTCGAGTTAATTTCAGCAATTAAATTCGTATCATTATAATTTATTCTTCTGATATTTGAAAAGCTCCATGCTAATACGGTTACTAATATCATTAAAACAGCTGAATATAAAAATAGATTCCCCGTTCCTAAGGATATTGCTAATGGACCTGATATAATAGTTCCTACTGGTGATAAAAACATAGATAACATGTGATCGATGGATGTAATTCTGCCTATTTTATCTTTGGGCACGACCGTCTGTATAAATGTTTGATACAAAGAATTTATGATTGGCAAGGTTAACCCCATAACGATCCCACCTATACTGATTATATAAAAAGCACCTGTTGGAGCTATAGCAAATATAGCATATCCTATTCCAGCTATTACTATCCCTAGAAACATTGTTCTTATTTGATTGGACCATTGTTTTTTAAGTGATGTAATTAGAGCACCAACTATCATTCCTCCTTGGAAAAAAATCATAGTTAGTGCAAATATTAATTCAGTGCCTCCATGATCTATTAAGATATAAAGCGATAATAAAGCATCTAAGGGTCTTATCAGAAAATTAGCACACATACTTACAAATATCAGTATTAATAATCCTGGAATTAACATTAATGTTTTAATTCCTAACTTAAAATCTTTTGTGAATGAACTTTTTTCTATAATTTCTGTATTTCCTCTTAGATGTCGTATAGAAGGAATAGTAATTAGTAAAAGTGGAAATAAAGCGATAAAGAAAGTAATGATGTCTGCCCAGAGAATCTGATTAATTGTAAAGAATACTAAAAGCGCAGCAGCAACAAACTGAGCAAAAAGTTGGACAACACTTGAAAATAGAAAATTTATGCCGTTAATCTTTGTTAATTTTTCTTGGGGAACCATCGTAGGGATAATTGAATTTACAGTAGGCATGTGAAAGGCTTGAAATATGCTCCGTAAGCCAATAAAAATTAACATCATCCTGACATTAATAAGTTGATACTGAAATAAGACAATTAATAGAAGTGTAACGTATGCTTGTAAGGAATCTACAATGACAATCAGAGTCTTTTTATTAAACTTATCGGCGAAAACTCCAGCAATAGGCATACAAATTGTCATTGGAAGTATAAACATAAATGAAGCGAATGCCATAAACATAGCACTCCCCGTTTCTAAAGTAAGCCATACAATAATTACAAAGTACACTATTGATGACCCGAATAATGAAAATAACTGCCCCGACCAAAAAAAGAGATAATTCCTATATGTTTTCTTATTTGCTATATTTTCCATTTATTTTCCCCTAATTTCCTAATTAAAATTTTTATTTAGATTTTACATTTTATCTATTAATTCAAAAATTTTTGAGATTACTTCATCCTGACTACTTTCAAATTTGAAAACTCCTCCTTCAAGAGCCCCCGAAATACCCTCTGCTGCTAATTCATAAATCATATTCTCAGCCTCTTCATTAGATATTTTCAACGCCTGAGCAAATTTTTCAATTGGCAATGCATTTTGAAGTTTAATTAAGCCCTGAACTCGCTTTTTAATTCGTTCCTTATCAAGCTTATTTCCTTTATCAATTACCAAATTAACTTTTCCTTTACCTTTTTTTATGCTTTGCTCAATTTTTTCACCCAAATCCTCCAATCCAGAGTCTTTTACTGCTACCTCGATTTTATCACCCATTTTTTCCAACTTTTTGCCCCATTTTTCTAATTTTGCAATATCACCAATATTATTTTTAACAAATTTCATGGATTTTCGAACTAATTCTGAAACAGAAGCCCCTAAATCCTCCGCCCAATCTTTCCATTCATCGCTCATCTCAGGATCTACTGAAATATTTATTCTCTTTACTGCTTTTTTTCTTGCCTTATCAAGTTTTTTCCTTACTTTTTCTCTTAATTTATATTCATATTTATGTACTTTATCTTTTAATCTTTCAAGCTTTTCTCTTGTGTCTTCAATTTTTTCCCTTGCACCTTCTCCTAAATCCTCTAAGATTTCTCTTACATCTCCAATTTCATTCAATAAAGATTCTCTTTCCTCCTCAAGTTCTTCTAGTTCTTCTTTTAGCTCTCCTTTTATATCCTCACTTTCATCTAACAAATCGTCTATCTCATCCCTAAACTCATCATATAAATCATCTAATTCATCCAGAAGATCATCTCGAATAGAATTTAACTCCCATCTTATCCTCTCGGCTTCTCTCTTATCCTCTTCATTTTTTTCTTCATCATTTGACATTTTTATTCCTCTTTCTTTTTTTAGATTTTAAATTATTATTTATTTTGTTTGATTTGAATAGGTTCATTAGCCAAAGTGGTTTTTTGGTGCCTTTCAATACTATCAATATAATAAACTGCTCCTGAAACCTCTGTTCCCTTACCAATTCTTACATTCCGTCCTTTAACATCCCCATCAACAAATGTTCCGGTAATATCAACTGTACTTGTGGCAGAAATATTTCCATACACTTTAAATGGTTGTTTTAATATTTTGGCTCGCACTACATGTGTCCCAATAAATATATCCTCTCCAATGATATCTCCATTAATCGTACATGAGCCGTTAATGTCAATAGTTTTTTGAGAAAGTAATCCTCCTTGAACTCTTGCTGAACCTGAAAATCTAATTCCCTCAGGAGCCTCCACGTTACTTCCTGCCCTAAATGACCCTGAGCTTCCCAATTCTCCCTTAATTGAAACCGCCTCTCCAACCAACGCCGAACCTGAAAATCTGGCATTACCGTCTCCATGAAGGGCTCCTATTATTCTAAATGACCCTGAACTTTTGACATCCCCATGAACCGTTAAATTTCCTGACCCTCTCATAGAACCAGATGAACGAAATCCATTACATTCAAAATCTCCTTCTATTTTAATAGAACCCGAACCAGATAGCTCGTCATTAATTTTACCCCCTGAAAGTCTTCCTGAACCAGAAATTTTCATACTTTTAAACCTCTTCTTTTTTATTCTTTTTAATTTGTTTGTTTTTTATAATCTTATTTTTTCTTGATTTGTATTTTATAATTTTATTATTTTCTACTATTTATTTATGAACTTGATTTAAAATTTTAAAAAAAAAAAATTAATTATTAATAAAATTTGGTAAGATAAATACTTCCTTCAATCTTGGTCCTTAGTTTCTTATAATATTCATAACTATTTTCCATTTTTTTAACCTCTTTTTTTATTTTTTTGTTGTGTACTTGTTGTGTATTTTTTTTTTTCTAATTAAAAAATATACACACTAGTATTTAAATGTTGTGGATCGAAATGTGTATTTTCTTGATCAAAAAATATTAATTATGGGAGTTTAAGGTTTCTTAAGGCTATTCTCTGATATTTAAAAATTTTATTCTTCAATACACACTGATACACAACCTTTTTTTTAAAATTTTTCTTAAATTTGATCGAAGAATCAAGGGATATAAAAGAAATATGAAGGAATTTAACAAAGGAGTAGTAATGAGAATTAATATGTCCGAAGCTTTTACGAGATTATATCATTAACTATAAAATCTTTTAAAAACACGGCAGACTTCCAAATCGAACCAATAGGAATTATCAGGATCGTTCTTCATCATCATAAAGTGCAAACCCCAGCGACCATCTGATTGTTGTTCGTCTATAAAATATTGAAGCCCTTCTTTAATCTTAGGGTCGTCTTTAGAAAATCCAAGCTTTGAAACTGTGTCCAAAGCCGATAAAAGGTCGGTCCAAAAAAATGGAATGTAAAATTTAACCCAATAACTTTTATCTTGTCGGGATCCGTATTTATCTCTTTGAAAAAATCGGGAAATTAGAAGATTTCCCGCCTCTTTTGCCTCATTACAATTTTTATATTTAGGATGAGCAGCAAACGCTCGAAGTACCATTCCAGTTAACCAGTGTGAGGAGGGTTTTGTTTTATCTGGTGATATTGGATCGGGTAAGGCGTAAACTTCTTGCCAAGTACGGGATTTTGTTAACATAGGTAACCCCCAACCTCCATCCGTGTGTCTCATCGAAAGAAACCATTGAAAACCCTTTTCTATTCTTGGATCATCGTGGAATTCCGCCTTATTTAAGAGTTCCATCAAGGCACCCATGTAGTTAGTCATATACTGATTGGCGTAAATACCCCTAATATCACCTTCCTCTGTCTGACACCTAAAGACAAACTCGGCGGCTTTCCGCATACACTCATGCCTTTTATTTAAGCCGTACTTAGGTACGAGCTCTCTCAGACTTTTAAAAACCGCCCATAAGTGCCTATTTTCATTGTACTGGCTAGGCTTTCCTGTTGGTTTCCACGATCCATCTGTTAATTGTTTCCTTATTATTTTTTGTGCGTATGGTTCTTCCCAAATTGTTTTGATTGGCTCAACTTCCTTTTCTAAAAGGTCTCGCTTAACGAAATATTGAATTGCCTTATTTTTTGTACTCGATAGACTGAATATAGGATTGTATTCTAACTTTTTTAACCAATTATTCATATTATTTTTCGACCTTGACTAATTTAGACGATTTTATCCCATAACAGGTTATACAATTTTTAGATTTTACAATGTTGTTAATTATTATCTCTCTATTCTTTATAAATCTAAAATCTTAATTAACTTTGTTATCCCTAGTTTTGGATCATAATACAGATGGGGAGTAGCAGAATGCTGTAAAATGGTATTATTTTCAGGGTACCTTCCTGTGAAGTTAACAATAATAGTTTCAGATTCAATATTTTTTGCGGCATTAATAGCTCCAACAAAAGCTATTAATCCACTTTTTTCAAGTTCTAAATAAAATAAACTCGAATGTAATGTAGGATAAATTTTTGCATTGATTAATGTTTTCAGCACATTATTCTTTTGATTTAGTATAGTTTCTTTTGAAACCTGCAATGTTAGAATTCTTCCCCCGTTTTCTCGATAACGTATGAATTTTTCTATAGCATATATAGGTTTTGTACTACCTAATGTAGGTTCAAAATCTGAAGTTACATAAGTCTTTTTCTTAAAGATTCCAAAAGGATCATGGCCTAAGGAATGCTCGGTTAAAGCATCTATAATAGGCGTTGACATACTACTTAATGGTTGAATAACTAGAACTTCAGGACTTAAATTTGCTAGATAGGCATATTCAATGAATCCTGCAGGACCAAGACCCCCAGACACGGTTTGGACATAACAGAGATCATCATTTAAAAGATTCATCTGGTCCAAAGCAAGCCCAATTTGGCTATAAGCGGCAGTTTTTAAATTTAAATCTGCAGAAACACACATAAGATTCTCCAACATCTCCTTTTTGAGCTTAGCAGCAAAATTTCTTGTGCTATCTAATGTAGAGTTTTTTAAAACAATAAATTTCACATACGGGTTATTTTCAATAACACTTCTAGATACTTTGAAAGAAGATAGTTCAGGTACCAATAAAATAGCCTTTATGTTTTTCTTTGATTTTTCATTATAAATTTTTATACTTCTCGCCATACTTTCAACTGTATTTCCAGATGAAGTTGAGATTATATAATCAATTTCTTTTTCATCATATATATGAAATAAATATTGACAGTCAGTGTCCTTGAATGTTGGTGTACCCCAAAATAAACCAAATAACTTTTTGTTCGGTATAAGGTCAGGTAAGTATCTAACTTGAATAGGAATGATTGGAAAATAATTGGATTTGATCCTCTCTTTTGTTAACCTATAATAAATGAGATCACTAAATTTCCATTTGAATCCTCCTATGTAACTTCTAAAAACTGAATCTGTCATGAATCGACTCTATTAACTTATTTAAATAAAAACTAAGGTGAATTACACCACATTGGCTCTTTTGGAGGAGTAATTTCTTTACACTTGTTTTTTATCTCACAATCTCGACAGATGTTAGAAATAATTCTGAAATTGCCATAGCATGATGGCAAAATTATTAAAACTGAACCAGTCTTATCACACATATTCTTTTTTGTTCATTTTTTATTCTTAATATAATTGAAATGTCATACTTATTATGATTGCTGACATTAATATTTAAATATTATGACTCATTATGACATTTTATATGACATTAGAAATAATTTACATTTAACGGACTAATTAAACTATGGTTTATGTAGGAAAATCTCAAAAAAAATCGGTACATGCAACAATTTCCAATGAATCTTATGAGATTTTAGAGCAATATAGAGAAGAATTGGGCTCAAAGTCTGCTGTTGTAGATGCTGCAATAAAATTATTGAAAAAGTTTAAAGAACCAAGGTTAGAGGATCAAAGAAAAATATGGTGTAGAGCAAGAGACGAATTAAACATGCTTTTAGTAGGCAAAACAACATTTCTTAACTACATTAAAGGTAATGTAAAAGAAGCTTACATAAAGAATATTGCTGTTGAATCAATTGAATGGTATTTAGGGAAAAGGATAGAAAAAATGACTTTACAAGATTTTTTAGATGGTCTTAAAGGAATGTGGCTGGTTGCTAATTATTTTTATAATATAGAATTAGAGAAAAATAGAAAGGGTACATTTCAGATGAGGTTCAATCATGATCTGACCAAAGAATACAGCATTTTCTGGGCACAATACTTCGAAAAACTTCTAATAGATAATTGGGGTTGTTTTGTAGAATCTTTTATTCGCAATGAATCTTTTTATTTAATTATTAAAGAAGATTAAAATGATAGGGATTGCGAATATTGTGGGCAATAAAATGTTGATATACATATTACTGGTATTATAAGGACTGCTATATCCGTCTCAGAAGTCAAGAAAAAAGAATCATATCTGAAGAAAAATTAATAGTTGCTAATTTTTGTGCTACAATATTGATCATAAACTTTCTTATTTGGTAATTCTTTGCCCTTCTACCAGTATTGTGAGTATTGAGAAGTTAAAGAGATATGAATTATTAGAAAATAAAAAAAAAATAGATTTAGGGTAATTTTTTTAATTCTTATTTTATTTTTAATTGTCGCTTTTTAACGAATATTATGATAACAGCTATACTGATAACG
>JBHLNY010000135.1:0-9000 GCA_048941065.1 Promethearchaeota archaeon | reverse complement strand
AATTTTGACTGATATGTTAGATCTGCTATTTTTTGAAAGATGGTTTTAACGCCTTCTCCTGTTAATGCAGAGGTTTCGAAAAAAGGAGCACTTAGTTTTTCACTTAAGTGATCAGCCATAGGATGGATAATTTTTCTCTCATCTTTTAGATCTACTTTGTTACCAACTAAAATACGGGGAATACCACTAAGACCATATCGAACTGCTGCATTATACCAGTTATTCACGTTAGAAAATGAACTGGATCGTGTTATATCATATACAAGTATCATTCCATCTGCTCCATTAAAGTAAGGACGATGAAGCATATAAAATTGAGGTTGTCCCGCGATATCCCAGAACATAAGAAAAACTTTAACATCACTCCCTTTTTCATTAACGACATTAAGCTTTGCTTTCAAAATATTTACACCAACGGTAGGTATATATTCTCCTTTGATTTGTTTACCTAAAAAATTGTCAAGGAGCGAAGTTTTACCTACTGCTGGGTCCCCGATAACGATTATTTTATAGACTAATTCATCTCGCGATGTGAAAATGAGACCTTCTCTTTCTTCAGTCATACTAAATTCAAATTTTTTATTTGATAATTATAGAATTAGTTATATAAAATATGAAATTGCTATATAAAAACTTTAATTATTCATCATTATTTTAATAAAAGAAATTGTTTTTCAATGTCAAATTTCGATTTTTTACTTTTTTCTCGAGCAATAAAGAAAATTTCTTTTACATCAAACTCTAAATTTTCCCAAGAGGGCTGTAACTCTTTTACCACTTTATACAACGTTTCTTTTCCCTTTATTTGCCCCACACTTAAATGAGGAGTAAATCCTTTTTTATATTTATTTACATCGTTACAATCAGGAACTATTTTTAGAAGTTCTGCTTGAAGAGTAATAATTGGTTCACAAGGTTTAGGATCTAACCAGATTGTATAATTCTGATGTCCATGATTGAAAAATTTAAATCTATTTAATGAAAGCTTAAATGAATTGATTTGATAACATTTTTCTGAAAATTTTTTTTCAATTCTAGAATAATAGGATCTTGGTCTAAATGGATAGAAAAGGGTTATATGAGGCATCCATCTATCGATATTTCTATCATATTTTTGTCTAATTTTTTGAATGGGTTTCCAGTTTTCTTTTGGAGGGATAATAACTACAGCTGAAGTATAGACTTTACTCATTAACTTAAAAAATCATAATGATTAATTTCTAAAATAGATTAATATAAGGTAATTATAAAAGCTAAGCATAATCTTCAATCATCCTTCAAATAGGAAGATCCATAGGTAACTTACAATTGTATTAAAGAAGTAAAGTGCTAAAATGCTAACAATGATATAAATTAACAATCTATATACTTGAAAATCAACTAGTTTTCTGATATGCTTTTTTTTACTCTTTTTTATAGCTTTAATCATTTGTACACTATGATATCCTATTCCAAGACAAATTATAAAAAAGGGGAATGCCCAATTGTAAGGAAATCCTATTATATGAATAACCGCCCCAGAATCATAATCAATAAATAAAATATTCCCTCCTAGCATATTTCCTACTACTATTTGTCCATTATCTAACAAATCTGCCTCATATGGAGTTGATAGGAAAGGATTTCTTATCTCTTTTATAATTTTTCTGGAGTTGGTATCATAAACTAATAAACGATTATTACCTGAATCTGTAATTAATCTTAAACCATTTCCTATATCATCACAATCTCTTACCCATCTAAATTTACCATACGGAAATTCTAATTTTAATTCCCAAACAAGTTCCTTTGTAGTACTATTAATTTCAATCACTCTATTATTTTCAGAGTCGCACACAATTGTATTTCCATTATCAATTCGATCTGGTTCATGCTGATGATCGAGTAATGTTGAATTATTTGGTTGTCCATACCACCATACTATTTCTTTTGAATAACTATAATTTACTTCGATAATTAAATCAAAATTTTTTAATGAAATTAAAAGCGAATCATAATTACGCCCAAATTTAGACCCATTAATAAAATCTACATCATTAACATAAGCCCACTGTTTCATTAAGGGATTTGAACTTTCTAAGAAAGATAAATCAGTCCATCCTCTATCATACGCAAATTTAGTCCAATTTATATCAGAAACATTTCTAGCATTCCAACTCCATATTATATTATTTGGATCATCGATATCTACTTCATATACGAGATCATTCCAGGTATCTGCAACAATGAGGTTACCATTTGGGAGCATATCGCTGTCATGAATAAAGAATCCAGGAGGACCCTGCCATTTTACGTTCCCATACTTATCTACAATAACTACGGGGCCTGATACAGAAGTGACTAAATAACATTCAGAATATTTACCATTTGAAATATAATCAACACTTAATGGATTATGAAAGGGGTTGATTGCTGGTATTATATAATAAAAAAAAGCAATACTAACAGTTAATATTACAAATGAAAAAATAATATATCCTATTTTCTTTCTTTCCAAAAGTTCTCAACCTTATTTTATACTTAAAATCCAAAATAAAATGTAATACAAGCACTTATTAAAAAGATACTAAAAAATATGAAAAAAAATCTCAATGTAAAAATCCAAATATTTTCATTCTGAAGACTTAATCTATCAGAATATGATTTAGAGATATATATTATAAATACAATAAGCAGATGTATTAGAATAAAATATCCAAAAATCACAAAAACTAATAGAAAACCCCGTAAAGGGGCATCTATGCTAAAAAAATCTCTTGAATATAAAACTCTTTGAATAAGATAATGTGTACTACCACCTATTATTCCAAATATAATTTTTAACCAAAATAGAAGGATTAATAACGAGTAATTTTCATATGAATCATCCTTAATACTGAATTTTTTCCCTTTCAGATCCACTTCTTTCACTTCAATACAATGTCAATAAATTAATTAAGTTAATTATTAATAAAATCTCTATATCTCTTTATTAAAACAAAGTAATTTAGATGAATTAAAAAATTTTATTTCAAAAAGCTTTATTTCTTTTTTATTAGAAGATTATTATTGAATTAGAGTTAATTTGTAAGATTTAGAACTTTAAATTAAGCAAAATTTTTAAAAATGTAAAAAAATGTATAATCACAAATTAATTACTTAAAAAAACTAAATCTTAAGAAGTGAATCCAATGTCTACGGATTTTGAAAGAAATTTAGAAAAATACGCGGAATTAATTGTTAAAATAGGACTTAATTTGCAACCTGGGCAACGGCTTTTGATTGGTGCTCCCGGACCTCCCCTTTACGGTACTCCTATTGAATTAGTACCTTTAATACGGTTAATTGCAGTGAAGGCTTATCAAATTGGAGCCAGATTTGTTGACGTCATGTGGGAAGATGAAGAGTTGCACCATATTCGATTTCAGCATGCCACCCAAGATTCTTTTGAAGAATTTCCAAGTTGGCGATCTGATGAAGCAATCAAAATTGCCAAAGCTGGTGATGCTATCATATTGATAGCTTCCGATAATCCCAACTTACTAGTTGGGTATGATAAGAAACGAACTAGTAAATTTATGGACGTTGGTTGGAAATATTATAAAAATTTATTGGATCTACGTCATAAGAAGATGATGAATTGTACTCTTATTACCCCCGCTCTTGAACGATGGGCGGATAAAGTCTTACCAGATATACCTCAAAATGACAGAAAAGAAAAATTGTGGGATATTATTTTCGATATCTGCCGTGTGAAGCAGAAAAATCCAGTTTCAGCTTGGTGGGAACATATCAATCAACTTGTTGCTAGGAGTAATTATTTAAACCAAAAACGATACACTGCATTGAAATATGTTGCTCAAGGAACAGATCTGACAATAGGCTTACCTTTAGGGCATATTTGGCAGTGTGCTAGTGTAACTACGCAGAAAGGGATCAATTTCCTTGGTAATTTCCCTTCTGAAGAAATTTGTACTATACCTCACAAGGATAAAGTAGATGGTACAGTTAGCGCAACCAAACCTCGTGTTACTGAAGGGATAATTGAGGATTTTAGCTTAACTTTCTCTGAAGGGAGGGTAATTAAGGCAACTGCTAAGAAAGGTGAAGAAATTTTGCATGAAAAACTTAAAAAAGATGAAGGATCAAATCGTTTAGGCGAAGTTGCTCTTGTTCCTCATAGTTCACCAATATCGCAATCAAGATTGATTTTTTATAATGCCGTCTTAGATGAAAATGCATCAAGTCATCTTGCACTTGGTCAAGGTTTAAGATTTTGCCTAAAAAATGGTGAAACTCTGTCTGATGATGAATTTTTGGTCGCAGGGGGTAATATTAGTGGTATTCATTTAGATTTTATGATTGGGTCAGGTGAAATGAACGTTAATGGTGTATTAGAAGATGGAACAGTTGAACCAATAATGCAGAAGGGTGAATGGGCTTTTGAACTATGATCTAGTAAGAAACATAACCTTTATTCATTATTAATTCTATTTATGCATGCAGTATGAAGATAAAACATAGACATTTTATACGAAAATCCGAACTGAAACCTTTAAAAGATGAAATCTTAAAACAGTATAAGCAAAAATTTGTTGATCAGATATTTCCTAAAAAAAGTAATGTTGAAGTTATTGAAACCGAAGCAGGAGACACGCTATATGCTATCAATAATGAGTTAAAACTTTGGAAATCAAATGAAGGATATCTTCCTGTTTTAACGCTCCTTTTAAACAAAAGGGTTGATTTAAAAAAAATTGTAGTTGATATGGGTGCTATTAAATATGTAGCTAATGGAGCTGATATTATGCGCCCAGGTATAACCAAAATTGACTCATCTATAAAAAAGAATGAGATTATACAAATTGTCGATGAAACTCATCAGAGAGTATTAGCAGTAGGAAAAGCTATGTTTGATGCTAAAGATATTGAAGAGAAAAAATCGGGAAAAGTAGTAAAAAATCTACATACAATACAAGATGCAATTTGGAAGTTTGAGAAGGAATTTAAATAACTTCTACCCTGAGTGTTGATAATAAAATTTCCTTTTCTGAGTTTAATAAATCACCAATTACTTTACTTTCGCATTCGTAAGTGTCCACAAAATGATCGTTGAATAATGACATTAGAAATATGAGAGTATTTTGAAGGAATTTATTATTTTTTATATCTTTTGAAATTCTCATTAATTCAATGATTTTTTCGTCTTTCCATAATTCTCTTTGATATTTGTCTTTATAGAAGTAAAATTCATCAATTAGATTTAGATAATAATCCATTTCATTAATCATATTTGGTACAACCTCAAAATATTATCAAAAAGAAATTTATGAACTACAATGGTTTGTAAATATTTCTAAATTTTAAACCATACTTTTTTGAACTTTTTTCGTTGCCTTAATACAAACTTCACTGTTTTTCTGTAAAAAATAATTAATAACCTCCAAAGTTCAATTTCCTACTCTTTTTAATTCCAAGTGAAATTTTTTTTAAATGACCCCAAGTAAATTTTTTTTAGTTAGAAATTCACTATCTTTTACTTTGTGATTTAAAAATAAAATTGAAATGATTATAAATTAGGTGATATAAAATTAAGAATTGATAATACCTGTGTGATATATTATGCAAATATTACACGATAATATAATTATACTTGATTTTATATTACTTTGGACTATATAATGATGGTATTAACGCGTATATTGTTAAATATATCGTGATAACTCATCACAATTAAAGAAAATTAGAGGTTGTGTGTGAAAGTATGAGTATGTATCGATCTTATTTACTAAAAAATAATTTTTGGGCAAAAAAAGGTAATGAAAAGAATCCAGAAGCAGATAAAGTCTTTATCAAACATGATTCAGAAGTAGGAGGTATTTATGCGATTATACACAATGATAAAAGAGGCGTAAAAATCATTGCTGAAGGGAAAGAATTCTTCTTCAATAATTTTGATAAACTAGACACTTTTTTAAATCGGCTTCAACAAAGAAGAGATGATTTTATGAAAATTCTCAGAAGAAAAAATATTTCAAAAAAATTGAGAATGTTAGATATCTAAAAAAATTTTTTCACTAAAATTTTCATTTCTATTTTATACTTGATTAACTTTAAGTAAAATTAAAGTTAAAAATAACCTTAGATAATACTATAAGCCTTATTTGGAGTTTCAATTTTGAAAGTTTTAATAGAAAAAGTTCATCAAAAGTATGAAGATGGCAATTGTTATGAATCGTGGATACAAGCTCAGCTAGCAAGTAATCACAAAATTAAAATTTTCGACCCAGATTGTCTTATTCCTAAAGATTATGAAAGTAAGATAATTGAATGTATGATTTTATTGATGATATGGGAAGAAGCACCATATTTTACTGAGTTACATGGTATTTACTTAGGAAAGTATAAAATCTCATCAATAGAGAGAGAAAAATATAAAGTCCCTAACTATTTAAATGATCTTAGCATAGATAAAAAAAACTATTTCGAGAATCTTTATGCTTTTCAAACTAAGGATGGCGTATTTTTTGTAGAAAAGGATAGGTTAAAAGGAAAAGAAGGTGAAGAAATAGAAATTAAAGTATTTAGATTTGATATCTTCGCATGGTTACCAATTCAATGATTAGATCCCCTCTTTTTTACAAAATAATAACTTCAAGATTTAAAAATAAATTTTATTTAATGTAAACTGGCTGGAGCCCTGTTTGAAAATGGCGTAATCTGAGATTAGCACCTCGCGAAATTTTAACCTTTGGGATTTTATTTCTATTATAGTATAATTCAGTTATTGCTGCTACAGCATAATCTATATGATCTGAACCATAAACATTTCTTGGGATAGCAAATCGAACCAAATTTAAAATACCTTTACGCTGTTCAGGGGTTTTTTTATCCCATTCAAAAGCAAAAGGACCTAATTCACAAGCTCTAATCCCATAATGCCTTAGGAGTTCAATCGTAAAACCGACACCCCCAAAATCATCAAGCTTCATATCTATTCCTTCGAAAAATTTGTTCATATCAAGATAGACAGCATGACCACCGGCAGGCAATATAACGGGAACCCCATTCTGGGCTAATTTCTTTGCGAATAATCTTACTTGTCTTTTTCTTTCCTCCAAGTAAGTTTCTTGAATTACTTCATATAATCCCGTAGCAAGAGCCATAATATCTCTCCCTGACATCCCTCCGTAAGAATCATTTCCAAAAGTTAGAATTTGTTTTTCTTTTAATAATATACCGATATCTTCTTTGATTGAAAATTTTTCACAAAAGACACTCTTATCTCTAAAGAAAAGTCCTCCACCAATATTAGCCAATCCATCTTTTTTAAAGCTAATAGTAAAGCCATCCACATAAGAAAACATCTCTTTCACGATACTTGGAATTGTTTTATTTTTATATCCATTTTCAAACTCCTTTATAAAATTTGCATTTTCAGCAAATCTGCAAGCATCAAAAAAAAGTGGTTTATTATACTTTTTTGCAATTTTATTAACCTCTTTAATGTTATTCATCGATACAGGTTGACCAGCAGCAGTATTATTAGTAATTGTTATATAGATTAATGGTATAGATTCTAATGATTTTTCCTGAATAAGTGCTTCTAATGCCTTAACATCCATATTCCCTTTAAATGGATTTTTAATATCCATTTCATCATAGGGAAAATCATCTAAAAGGTTAGCTGAAAATAAATTTACTGGAATGATACCATTAGCATTAATGTTTGCTTCAGTAGTATCAAAATGGCCATTATTAGGTATATAATATTCTCTATTTGGATGCCTTTCTTTTAATATTGGGGCTATAGTTGAGAAAAGTAAATGTTCAGCACAACGCCCCTGGGGAACGATAAAAGCATTGGGACGTGAAAGTTGAGCGACTCCACCGTTAACAAATCCTCCTTGATAATCTGTTAAATAAAGCTCATCCATTAATTTTTTAATATTAGTTTCCCCAGAAAGAATTAAGTTTATTGCACGTTTTGGTTTATCTCCCCTTTCAAAAGTATCTCTAATGGCGTCAAGAAGAACATAATAACCTTTATTACGAGCATATGATTCATCTCCATGAAATAAGGCAGACCATTGTAAATCTGTCATTGTTCCAGATCCAGAATCTGATAAAAAATCTACAAAAATTAAATCTGCTGGAAAGGAGAACATATTGTATTCAGTTTTTTTAAGAGCGTATTCACGTTGTTCTTTTGTAACCTCTTTTATTGTTCTAACAACTAAAGGCTTATTAGCAGGAATTGGAACTCCTAATTCAGTTTGAGATTTCAAAACATTTCACCTAACATAAAAATTCAAATCATTCTAGTAATTATTTTGGTATTATCTAAATGGTGATTCATAATTAAGAAATATTATAAGAAATATTCTAAGGCATGTAGATTAATTTTTCAATGTTTAAAAATTTAAATATATACTAGCTATATATAAAAAAAGCAGATTATTGAATAATTGATTATGTACTTAATTTTTCCATAATAATACGACTTATCATTTCGAAAACTTCTTCTACATTTTCACCAGTCTTAGATGAACATTCAATAAAGTCTATAAAATTATTCTTTTTGGAAAATTTTTTTCCTTCTTCTATAGAAATTGTTCTATTTTCTTCAAGATCGAATTTAGATCCAACTAAAATAGTAGAAACCTCTTGACTATTTTCTTTATTAGCTTTATTAAATACTCTCAACCATTCAATTAATGATTCAAATGTAGAATATCTGGTAATATCATACATAAAGATGGCTCCTTGTGCCCCAAGAACAGCACTAGGTAAAAGAAATCTGAATTTTTCTTCTCCTGCAAAATCCCATATTTGTAAAGATATTTTATTTCCATTAAGTTCAAGTTTTTTCAAATAGAAATCCATACCAATGGTTAATTGATATCTTTCTTCGAAAATTCCTGTTAAATATCGATTAGTTAGAGTCGTTTTACCAACTCCCCCATCTCCACAAATTACTATTTTATATTTTGTATAAACCATTTGAAAATCTACCGATAA
>JBHLNY010000134.1:0-9029 GCA_048941065.1 Promethearchaeota archaeon | reverse complement strand
TGTTCTTATCTTACTGCTGATATAGGTGCATATTTAAAACAAGTAACTCCATTAACAAAAGCTTATCCTGATATTAAAAGTATCCCAAAACCTGATGTATTAGTATTTAATACAAATCAATGCCGAGAAGTTCAAGATTGGTTTGGTTGGTTTGCTAATGAATTTAAAGTTCCATTAGTTGGTATCTCTACTCCTCGAACTGTCAGCAAAGTGACAAATACACATATAACATTTATAGCAAAACAGATGGAAGACCTTGTTCAACAATTAGAGGAAATTTCAACCATCAAATTTGATTTTAATATACTTAAAAAGGTGGTATCACTCTCACGTGAATGTTCTGAACTTTGGAAAAGAGTTTTAGATACAGCAGCTGCTATACCTTCTCCCTTTACGTTCTTTGATGGAACAATTCACATGGGACCTGCTGTAGTTATGAGAGGAACCCAACAAGCTTTAGATTATTATAAGATCCTGTTGGCAGAATTACAAGAGAGAGTAAAGAATCATGTGGGAGCTGTAGAAGATGAACATTTTAGACTTTATTGGGAGGGAATGCCTATATGGGGAAGGCTGAGACACTATTCTGAATTATTTGCAAGTCTTAAAGCATGTGTAGTTGCGTCAACTTATTGTAATAGTTGGATTTTTTCAGCTTTTAATGAAAAAGATCCCTTTAGAAGCATGGCTAAAGCATATACTGAATTATTTATAACTCGTTCGGACGAATATAAAGAAAAGTATCTTAGAGATATGGTAAAATTCTTTAAAATAGATGGCATTATCTTCCATGATGCAAAAACATGTCCTCATAATACTAACTCCCGCTATGGAATGCCCCAGAGACTGGAAAAAGATTTAGAAACACCAAATTTGATTATCAACGGAGATTTAAATGACTTAAGATGTCTTTCTGATGAGCAATCAAGAACAAGTATAGAAGCATTTATTGAACAACTAGAAGAAGGTTAAATAAAGTAGAGAAAATTAATATCTGAAATTAAATAAGTATAATTTTTAAAGAATAATTAATAGAAAAATTTGTAAATCACGATTCGAATATTAAAAAAGAATACCAATTAAATCATATATGAAAGATTAAAAAAATGGTCAATAAAATAAAAGCTATTGAGATAAAAAATTATATTGGTAAGGAATTTCATACAAAATGGTATCAGGTAACCCAAGAAGCTATTAATAAATTTGCTGACCTTACGCAAGATCATCAATATATTCACATAAATCCTGAAAGAGCTAAAAAATCAATTTATGGTGAAACTGTTGCTCATGGTTTTTTTGTTTTATCTATGCTTGGCTTTTTTACATTACAGGATGGTGAAAGAGACTCAATGCAATTCTATGTAACAGATGCAAAAGCAATTCTTAACTATGGGTTTGATAAAATTAGATTTATATCCGCTGTTCCAGTTGGGTCTTTTATTCGGGATGTTACATATATCTCAAAAGTTGAATTAGTTAAAAGAGGTATGAAATTTACATCACATCATACAATTGAAATCAAAGGACAAGATAAACCTGCTCTTGTCGCGGATTGGATAAATTTACTTGTCTTATAACTATAATTATCCACCTACAAGTGGAGGGGAGATAACTATCTCATCTCCATCCTTTAATTTTGTTTTGAATTCTTCTAAAAATAAGTAATTTCTTCCATTTACTAAAATAACTACATGACTCTCCAAGTTTCCTTGCGAATCTATAAAGCTTTTTTTCAATTTTTTTCCATGTTTACTCATGAATTGATCTATTACATCACCAAGTGTATTAACATCTGAATAATCAATTTCAGTTAATCCCACATCAGTTGAAAATATTGTCATTAGTTTTAACGTGACATCAGCCATCAAATTTTAAAAATTCTGATGTTATTAAAAATTTTTTCCAAAAGAATTTTAAAATTTAATCATAAGGTTAATAATTTTTTATTAATATTTCCTAATCTAAAAGTGAAGGATTTTTTGATTTAAATCATAAAGCAACCTCAATATTCAAGTGAAGCAAATGAATTCTAAAGAAAGAATTATCGAACAATTAAATAGGATTTTAAAGGAAAACCAAGTATTGACTGATTTAGAGGACCTTTATGTTTATTCATTTGAGAAAATATTCATAGACAAATATTATCCAAAACCAGATATTGTAATTAGAGTTTTCTCTCAGAAGGAAGAAAATGAAGTAATTGAATTAGCTGAAAAAGAAAGCGCGGTTGTAATTAAAAGGGGTGAAAGTATTTCACCTATTGTTGGTAAATCCCCTAAGACTCTAATTTTACTAGATAATGTGAAAATTCCCAAACTTGAAAATTATGTTGATAAAATAGGCGAAAAGGATAATAATATCACTAATTTTAATAAATTGCCTATAACGGGATATGGAACCTACAGAAATCTTGCTTTAGCAATACAAAACTTACTTTTTAGGAAAACTTTAAATGAGTGTCAACAGTGTCTAACTTGTAGTGGGTACTGTACAATAGCAACCTCCTTTAACGGAATTGAAACATGGTCTTCGAAGGGAAGAATGCTCATTTCCAGAGGAATTATGAAAGGAGAATTAACTCTTTCAGATAAGGTTGTAGATATATTATATAACTGTACGAAATGTGGACTTTGTTTTGCCCAATGTTTTCAAGATTTAGAGTTTCATGAAGCAATACTTTATTTAAGACATATTATCGCAGAAAAAAATTTAGTTCCACAAGTTTTTCACGAAGCAGCGAATAATATTTTTGAATATGGAGATCCTAGCGCAATGCCTACTAACCGTCGTCTTTCAAGGATAAAAAATATCTCTGAATTGAATTTGCCAGAAAAATCAGATACTCTCTGTTGGTTAGGTTGTACAGTAGCAACACGAACACCAAAAACAGCCGAAGCTTTTATTAATATTTTAAACCATATTAATACGGAATTTACAATGTTAGGTACAAAGGAAGGATGTTGTGGGTATGTTTTAATTTCATCAGGTTTATGGGAAGAAGCGAAAAAAGTAGCAGTTGAAGTTATTGAAAGAGTTGAGCAAACTAATGCTAAAACCCTAATAACTCCTTGTTCTGGTTGCTATTATACATTTACTCGGCTTTATCCTGAAATCCTTGGTTTTAATATGCCCTGCAAAGTACTTCATACATCACAATATATTGAGAATATGTTAAAAGAAGGAAAACTAAAGCTAAAGCCATTAAATATTAATATTACATATCATGATCCGTGCTCCTTGGGGAGACATTGTAAAGTATATAACGCCCCACGTAATGTATTAAAAGCAATTCCTAATCTTAATCTCATCGAAATGCCCTTAAATAAAAATTATGCTCGATGCTGTGGAGGAGGAGGTGGTCTTTGGACATTTAATAATCAAGTTAGTATGGAGTCGGCATATACAAGGCTGAAAGAAGATTTAATTCCTAAAAACGTTAAACTTTTAACAACAGCTTGCCCACTTTGCCAATTAAACTTCCGTTTTGCTTCCCGTATGAAAAATTTTCCTAAAAACTCAATGCAGATCTATGATATTACAGAAATAATTGAATCAGCCATTTAGATCAAAAATCTTGCTTAAGAATTTTTCATTTTACTTAGATTATTATTCTTAAATTTTTACTTCGCTAAACCACGAATTTTTGGTTGATCTGGCCATGGCCAGGAGATTCTATATTTAATTTTACAACGAGGACAAGTAGCTTCTTTTACATTTGGTTGGATTGGAAAACGTTCTAAGCAATTTAAACATCTACATTTAAAGCTTTCACCCATTTATAAATCACTTCTTTTTTAAATTCTTAGGTTAATAAATACTATTTATGGTCTAACAAATAATATATAAATGTCTTTTTTTTGCTGTTAAACAGTTTCCATTAAATAATTAGAATTAATTTATTAATTATTAGAGTTTCGTTGTAATATTTAAATCTAATGGATGATTTAAATTAAAAGCAAAATAATTTAATGTTTTAAGTGATTATTACTAACAATTTAACTTCTGAATTCAATTCTGTAGCAAATGTGGGCACAGATTCCCATTACGGCGAAAATGTTAATGATTATCAGATTAGTAGAATTATGAGGCAAAGGTGGTAAAAAATAGTCTGGAATAAAAAAATAGCTTATATTGATTTATCTAAGGGAGAGATAACTAAAAAAGTGATTCCAAAATCAATTCGAAAACAATTTCTAGGGGGTAGAGGTATAGATATGTATCTTTTATACAATCATCTGTTACCTGGGATTGATCCTTTAAGCCCTGAAAATGTATTACTAATCGGTACAGGATTACTTACTGGTATTCCCGCACTAGGGAGTGGTAGATGTGATGTTGCAGCGAAATCACCATTAACTGGAGCCGTTGGAGATTCTAATATTGGTGGCTTTTTTGCACCAGAAATGAGGATGGCTGGATTTGACCATTTGGTAATAACTGGAAAGGCTAAGAAACCTGTTTATCTTTGGATAAATGATGGAGAAATAGAGATTTTAGAGGCAGCTCATCTTTGGGGTAAAGATACGTTTAAAACACAAACTCTAATAAGATCAGATCTAGGAGATGAAGAAATTAAGTCTTTAGTAATAGGTAATGCTGGTGAAAATCTTGTGCGTTTTGCCAATGTCAGAACTGGTATGAAAAATTCTGCTGGCCGAACCGGTATGGGGTGTGTTATGGGATCTAAAAACTTAAAGGCAATAGCCGCTCGTGGAACAATGGACATAGAATTTACTTATCCAGAACAATTGCTTGATTACTGTAAAGAAATAATTGATATGGTAATGAAAAATCGTTATTCAAGGGCAGCGTCAAAGTGGGGTACATTGGTAATTTATAGCACTACGAATACTACAGGATTAATTCGAACAAGAAACTTTCAATTAAACCAGCTAGATCAGGGTTGGGATATCGAGCCTGAAGAAATGGACAAATATGCAATTGGGATGTCAGGTTGTTATGGATGCCCAGTCAGTTGTCGTCATCGTTATATTCTAAAGGAAGGTCCTTTTAGCCCTATATTTGCAGAAGGTCCAGAATATACTTCCTTAGGAGCATTCGGAACAATGGTAGATTGCAAAAAGATGGAAACTGTTCTGGTAGCAAACCATCTTGTTAACAAATATGGCTTAGATACGTTAGAAACGGGAGGACTCATCGCTTGGGCAATGGAACTATATGAAAAGGGAATAATCACGGAAAAAGAGACAGATGGATTAAAGCTAGAATGGGGTAATGAAGAAGTTCTTTTCGATCTTATTAAGAAAATAAATCAAAGAGAAGGTTTTGGAAATATACTTGCTGATGGATTTAAAACAGCTATAGCTAAGATAGGGAAAGAGTCTGAATATTATGCTATCAAAGTAAAGGGTATGAGTAATTTACATTCAGATGAACGTCCTACTCCTAGTTTAGCTTTAGGTATTGTTACATCAACTAGAGGCGCTGACCATTTGAGAGGTCGACCAGCTATCGATCTATATGGGTTGCCAGAAGATTTTCTGGAAGAAATATATGGCGGATCTATGTCATCAGATTATAGATCTTATAAAGGTAAAAGTCGTATGGTCTGGTGGCAAGAGCTCTTATACGCAGTTACAGATTCACTTGGCACATGTAAATTCCAAACAGTTTTCTTGGCCGTCCATGCTCCAAAATGGGATGAATTTTCAAAATTAGTTCATCTAGCTTCTGGTATGCAGCAATCAAGCTCGCAACTAATGGATATTGGCGAAAGAATTTATACTATTGAAAGAATGTTTAATAATAGAGAAGGTTTTTCAAAAAAAGATGACGTTTTGCCAGAACGCTATTTCAAGGAAGCTACTCCTACAGGACTTCCAAGAGTGAAAGGGATGAAAATCGATAGAGAAAAATTTGAAAAATTGCTTGATGAGTATTATGCCTTACATGGATGGGATAATAACGGTGTTCCTACTCTTGAAACTCTTCAGAGACTTGGAATTGAAAAAGAACCAACTCAAATCATTTAAAATTGAGGGATCGAAAATGCAGAAAATATTATTTGTTGATCCGGAAAAATGTACGGGATGCAGATTATGTGAAAATGTCTGTTCTCTATTCCATGAAAAGGTTAGTAATCCTTCCCGAGCAAGAATTCATATTGTAAAGTGGGAAAATGCTGGTTTATATGTACCAATGATTTGCCAACATTGTGAAACCCCTATTTGCGAGACCGTGTGTCCTATGCGTGCTATAAGCAGAGATGAGAAGACTGGGGCAGTTATTATCGATAAAGATTTATGTGTAGGATGTAAACTTTGTGTAATATTCTGTCCTCTTGGGGGAGTAGGAATTGATAAGAATAGGAAAATTTTAAAGTGTGATCTATGTGATGGAGACCCCTTATGTATTAAGTATTGTATTCCTGGTGCCCTTCAATTTATTGATGCAAATACTATAAATCTAAAAAAAAGAAGAGTAGCAGCGGAAAAGTTTGCAGATTTAATGAAAAAATTGTTAGATATATCAATTTAAACAAATTTTATAAAAATTTAAAGAGGAATAATCATGGTTAAATTTCAATTTGGTATAATCGGTATTGGACCAACTGGTGGGATTATGGCAGCCCATCTTGCTAAGGCTGGGCATGATGTGGTTCTTGTTGATATTAACAAAAGTCATATGGATAAGATAAAAAAGAAAGGACTAACTTTAACAAATTTAAAAGAATTCAATATAAAATTCCCCAAATTAAATATATGTTATTCAATAGATGAACTTCAAAATAAAGAAGTAGATTCTTTATTTATTGCTGTAAAGGCATCATATCTTGAAGAAGTTTTACCAAAAGTTAAAAAAGTTGTGAAAACTAACACTACATTAATTAGCTTACAGAATGGTTTTGATACAGAGGAACTCATTGCAAAGTTTGTAGGAGAAGAAAATTCTATACGTATTGTCGTTAATTACGCTGGAAATCTATTAGAGGATGGAATCATAAGAATGTCATTCTTTAATCCTCCAAATTATCTAGGCGTATTAACAAGTAAGGCTGAAGAAAAAGCCAAAAAGTTAGCAGAAATTATAAATTCAGCAGGATTAGAAACTGTATTTACCCAAAAGATCAAAAAATATGAATGGATAAAATGTATACTTAATGCAATAAGCCCTGTCTGTGTTATCACTCATACAACAATGAAGCAGACAATGGAGTTTGAGGATACAAGGAGTATTTGTAGAGAAATATTACGCGAGGGAATAGAGGTTGCTCGAGCACGTGGTATAAAAATTGAACCTGATTTTTTAGATAATTGTATGAATTATTTAGATAAAGCGGGTCACCATAGAGTCTCAATGGAAGCAGATATTAATGCAGGTCATCCCTCTGAAATTGAGTTCCTCAATGGAAAAATAGTAGAATACGGAAAGCTCGAAGGTATACCAACACCTTTTAACAAAATATTTGTTTCCTTAATTAAAGGATGCGAATTATCTCGTTTAAATCGCCATTAATTCCTAAATCGAATACTTTAAAATTATGGTTAATAAAAACTATTTTATGGGTATTGATGTTGGTACATCATATGTAAAATGCCTGATTATAAACAAATCTCAAGAGATTGTAAGTTCTTTCATTAAACGAACTGGTGCTTCCGTAAAAGATGCTAGCAGAAATGCATTTAAAAAAACCATTTCAAATGCTTTATTATCTAGATCTGCAATAAGATTTATTACGGCAACAGGATTTGGAAAAGATAAAATTGAATTTGCTGATAATACAAAAACTGAAATAAGTTGTCATGCAAAAGGTGCTTACCACTATTTTCCTAGAATGATTACAGTTATTGATATAGGTGGGCAAGATACAAAGGTTATTAAACTAGATGAAAAGGGAAAAGTTATTAGGTTCAAGATGAATAGAAAATGTGCTGCGGGAACAGGGGTATTTATTGAGGAGATTGCAAATCGACTTGATATCCCTTTAATTGAGATGAACAGCATGGCAACTAAATCTACCCAAAATATTCCTCTTGGAAGTTTTTGTACAGTTTTTGCAAAAACAGAAATTCTTACTCGTATAAAAGAAGGAGAGAAAGTAGAAGATTTGATAAAGAGTGCATATGAATCTGTGATTAGGAGAGTAATTGAGATGACAGAATTAGAGGATCCAATTGTTATTACTGGTGGGGTTATAGCCCACAATAACATCATAGGAGAAATTCTGAAAAGAGAAATAGGAATAGATGTTTTAATTCCGCCAAATCCACAACTAATAGGTGCTTTAGGAGCAGCACTTTTTGCACTAGAAACTTATAATCAATTATAAGAGAAAAATAAAAAAAATTTTAAAGGAAATAGAATAGAAAAAAAGATATTTTAACTTATTAATTTCCCACGTTCTTTCCGAGCGATCTTTGTATTTTCATTAGTAATATAATAACCGATAAAATAACATATCAAAATAACGACGAAGGCTATCAAGCCAACCAAGTAAAACCATCGAAATCGTTCTTCCATGAGGTCAACAATTAACCATTTAAATAACCACATTACGACTCCGCCTGTCATTGCAAATATTACATCGAAAAAAGCATTAAGAACTGTATCTTTCCTATTTTCATACTTTAATCCAAGCTTCCATAAAACAATATTTTCAAAAAGTTCCCAAACGATAGCAACTATTATCACCATAATATATATCCAAAACCACTCTAATGTTGCAGTTTCCTCCCAAAAATATTGATAAATAGTTATAATTAAAGAAAATATAATGAAAGATCCAATCCCTAAGTCAATATGACCCCAACTGTAAAAATCTATAGGTGAACGACCGACATAATCTTCGAGCAATCCTACGAAGGGGACATAATGTCTTTGTTCAGATTCTTCACTTGACATATTAAATCCTCTTTATTTTTAGATAATTCAAATCAAAATTAATGAAAAATATATTTCAATTATGAATTAAATAATTTTTTTAAATTTATAATTGATTTTATTGTGCCTTAAGTTGAAATAATATTTTAATAATTCAAAAAGAATTCGAAAATTGTTGTTATACTAAT
>JBHLNY010000133.1:0-9129 GCA_048941065.1 Promethearchaeota archaeon | reverse complement strand
GACATATTCTGCTTTTAAGCAAATATGGTTCACATTAAAGAAATAACTTTTAGGGAAATCCCATATCTCTAAATTATTAAATATTGAAAATCCTCTGAATTTAAAGCAATGGTCCCCGTTTAAAACACTTTTAGTTATGACAAAAAATATTTTTCCATTTATCTTTAAAAATTTTAAAGGAATTGTATAGAAAAATATAGCAGCTAATTCTATATGTGTAATGTATTGACTAGGAGGTTTAATTCCAATTAAATTCGAGAGTTCTCGTATTTTAATCTGATAGTTTCTTTTATGAATGTCTTTGTAAGTTATCCAAGGAGGATTTCCTATAACTAAATCAAAAGATTGATAAAGTTTCTTAAGATCTATTTCAATTTTTTTTTCAAATTGTTCAGGAAAAAGTGAATCCACCAAATATATGTTAACTTTTGGGAAGTCTTTAATTTTTATATGAAAATGTGTTAAAATTAATAAAAAAATATTGACTTTAGCAGTTAGAGTTGCTAAAGGGTTTATATCAAAACCATAAACATTATTAATGGCCTTAATTTTTGAAATATCTGAATATTTAGAGTTAAGAATTCTAATAATAATATCTATTAGAAAACTCCCTGAACCACAGGAGGGATCTAATATTTTTAAACCAAATTCATAGAAATCTTCTACCATTCTTTTCACAAGATTGGGAAATGTATAAAATTCTCCTATTTTATGCCGTGTAAACGTCAAAAATATTTGTTGGTAAAGGCTTTGAAACAAATCTTCTTGAGCAAAGTGAGCTTTTTCAATTAAATCATAAATTCTTATAAATATTGCTCGATTAAAGTTAGTCCAATTAAAATTTTCAAATTCTAAAATATTTAGAGAATCTAAATTTGTGGATTTAATATATTGGTATATTTCTTCTTTACTTTTATTATAAACAATTTGTAATTTACTTAAAATTAAGATTTTTAATATTAAGGCAAAATAGGAATGCTTTAAAAATAATTTGTAATTTGTTTGTTCTCCGTAAATATCTTTATAGATGGATTCCCAAATCTTAAGCTTTCTCTTGAATTTTTCTTTGTTAATTTTTGCTTCATTTTCAAGGAAATTCAATCCATCCATAAAAATACTAGAATTTAACCCAAAAGCGTTTAAAATATCTTCAGAATTTATTATTTTTTCGTTCTCAACCATTCTTTTTCAAAAATCCAATCCCAATCGAATTCTGAATTTTCATCAATTATTTTTTCTTTTCTATTTAAGCTTGCATTATTTTGTTCTATAAAGTTATTTTTAACATTAATAGATTTATTGTCTAAAGCCTTTTTCATAAAAGATCCCTTTTCTCAATTAAAATTAAAAGGATTTAAATTATCAAAAAAAGTTTAAATTAACTGCTTCTCATGAATGACGGAAGCATTAAACTAAAAATTTCAGCTATTTGACGTAATTTTGATGTTTCCTTAACTAGTGTAACTATTAGTATTGATTTTTCTAGTTCTTCCTTATCAAGAGATCCTCCTGAATAAATGGCTAATTCTGTATTAAATATTAGTAAAAATTTTACATTAGGATTATTAACAATGTTAATCCCCGGTGTAGATTTAAGCTCATCATAAAATTCTTGATATTCTTCTGGAATTCCTCCTCTATCATTGGTTATTAACAATATAGGTATTCCTCTTTGAACAAGATTTTTCAATTCAGTTGTATAAAATCTGTCAATTTTAGGAGATACAATATTCAATTGTTCTTGTGTTTCATAGATTAAATTAATAATTTGATCATTTAGTATATTTTTCTTACTTTGACCTCCTGAGGTCTCTAAGCTAATCATTCCTACTAATGATAAAACTTTGCTTTCCAGACTTTGCACTTGGTCCTTAAGCCTTTTATTTTCTACACGGAGTTCAATTAATCTGTCTGACAATAAACATCAACTTTATATTATTTATTGCTATAAATTAATAATTTAAATTAAATTTATATAAATATTTGGAAAAGCCCACAAGATAATCCCTGGTAAATAAGGATTTAAAATATTAACTTTTTCCATGGCTTTCCAAATAAGATATAACTGGATAAAGCTAAACTACTTTCTAAATCAATATGTTTACTTCCATCATCTGCGGTTAAATCTGTGAACTGTTGTTCAACAAGCTTAATCATTTTTTCAGAAATACATTGTTGACGTGCTGTAAGAAGTGCTATCCCTTGGCTATCTCCCTTTAATAAATAAGTGAAAAAATTGGCTATAATTTCATTTGCTTCATCATTGAAAATTGGATAATTACGAGAGATAATACCAGTAATCCGATCATAGTCAAATTGAGCTAAAATTTCACCTATTTTCCTTAAGACATTTGTTAACTTTATTCCCTTAACATTATAGATTTGGGCATTAAAAAACAAAAGGGGTTGTAAATTTGCTCTATTTTGGTTTAAGGAGGTTTTAATTTCATTTATAGTTACAATAGTTTCATCATTTGTGATGAAAAAACTATCTTTTGGACTCCATTTTGAATAAAAAATATTCCCTACAAAAATTATAAGATGGTATGCACCTTCCGATATGTGTGAAAGAATTGTTTCACGAGTTGAATTGGCACCTACTAAAGTAGTAATTTGATTTATTTCATCTCGCTCATTAAGAAAATTTATTATATAATTTAATTCATTTGCCCCAGCTGGAAATGGAAAAATTAATTCTTTATTTTTAGTCTGTTCATTCCATCTTTTTGGACTCATTGAATTAATAGTTTCTATAATTAGTACATTATAAATCTTCTTAAGAGTTTCAGATTCTAACTCTACCTCACCATCTTGTTCAAAAGCAATACCACCTAAAGGTGCTTCACCAATTTTATAACCAGTTGAATATTTTAACAAGAAAAAATTATTATCATATATTAAATCAAAAGGGATTGTCATATTGTCTAATATAAAATAAATTTGAGGCACTATATTTAAGCTTTGGATTTTGAATGATTCAAAAAGGTCTCTAACTAATTTAGGTAGAAAAATAAAGAATAATTGCCCATATTCGGTTAAATTAAACACGTATTTCTTATCTTCTGATTCAGAAAATAATTCATTAAATATTTCGAGAATTTGAGTATCATTCCAAAATTCAGTGAGTATTGTTCCCTCTACAATTTGATTATCTAATGATATCATTCGATATGAAATAACACCTTTAGAATCAATTCTTATGATGATCTGTTTTATTACAAAGTCTTTTAAATAGGTGGGTATACTTTTATCCTCATCTTCAAAGGAATAGATTTCCTTTTTTAAAGGTTCAGATTCATCATAAAGTGCAACTAAATTAGTAATAAGTTGATTAAACTTCTCATCCAAGTAGAGAAGAATTTTTTGAGCTAAACTGAAATTTTTTTCCTCAAATAATGCGCGGTAAAACATCATTCTCCAGAAATCACGTTGTTCTAAGGAAAAAAACATTGATTTAAATTTCCAAAGTAGATTAGATGTATAAAAATAATGAAAAATTTGGGCACTTGTTTGAGGCATCTTTAAATGAGTATTTAATTTTTCTAAAGCCTGGAGTAAGTATCTTTTTTCTTTCATATCAACGAATTTTTTACAAGCTTCAACCCAAAGCTCAATTAGTATATTATCATAAGAAAGATCTGTTTGAAACATAAATAGATCTTCTAAGAAATCATAAATGTTATAAGCAATTTCGAATCGATTTCTATTTATTGAAAAGTCAATGTATTTTCGAATATAGGTTACCGCATCTCCAAATGACTGATACTCTCGAATTTTATAGAAGACATTTCTTATAATTATCATAATCCAAAGATATTCACCAATATTGTTTAAATAATATATCAGCTCTTCAAGATCGACTAAAATAGTACTAAAGCTTCTCTCATTAATAGATATCCTACTTATATTACTAAATTCATTTTTTAAATATGCAGGAAGGCGATTAATTAATATTTTATTTATAATCCTTACAAATTCAGCTGAATCTTCCATAAGTTGATATTTTAAACATATATTTTCTAAAAAAATATATAAAAATAAGGACCTTTTTCCTGGTTCTATTTTAAATAATGTACGCCCTAAAATTTCCATACCAAAATGAAAATATTCGGATGGGATAACAGATTTCCTTAAATACATTAAAATAATTTGCAACTCTATTAATTTGAGGTACTCTCCTCTTTCTTTAAGCTTTATTGAGAAGGAATTAATATATTTAGTGATTCCTGATTGAGATAATTCTCCCAAAGTTATGAAGGATTTAAGTAGATTTGTGCAAAAATTATCAAATAAATAAAAATCATCTATTTTAGATAAAAATGAGAAAAATCTTTTATATCCATCAATGTATCTAATTAGATCAACTTCTTTATCACTCTTTATTAGGGAATTTAGATATATCCACCATGAATTGGATATAACCATTATCAATTGATGCTTTTTTTGAATATCAAGCCATTCTGTTTTTTCTATTTTATAAAATAAATCAGTTAATAAACGATCTGCCCATAAATGATTTGCATTTTGAAGTAACCGGCGTCCTTGGATGATATTTTTTTGAAAATTATCTAAGAATTCTTGTTTAACATTTAAACTAACTGGCATAAATAATATCTTTGGTTTTATATTTTAAATTGGATGTTGATTCAAAACATCATTTTGTCCTTTATTTGATTCTAATTTTGGATTATTATCCCAACCTTTTTTTAATTTTCCTTGAGAGAATAAAATAGATGCTCCAATCCACCCCATATTTTCTCTTCCAGAAGCAGCTGTTACTTTTATCTTATCTTTTATTTTTTCAGAAAAATGTTTTGCTAATTCTAATTCTAATCTTTTGTCTAATCCAGGTATTAAACTTCCCCCTCCCGAGAGGATTATATTGGGTAATAATTCTTCCCAATTTTCTCGATCCCATGTTTTTATAACTTTCGCTATTATATCTCCTAAACCAATATAATCTATATGAAGTAATGTTGGATCAAACAAGGGTTCAGTTAACATAAATCTTTCTAAATTGATTTCTAAATTAGAACCATCTGGCAAATTAACATTTCTATTATACATACTTAATCCATCTTTTACTCGTTTCGTCTCTCCTACAGGATCAAGAACACATAAAGAAAATCTTTCTTTAATGCCTTTAGCACTGATGTAGTCAAGATAAATCGCTGTTTCAAAGCCCTTCTTTGTCAAAATCATATTAAGAAGATAGTTTGTTAAATCTTTACCTGAAATTGGAAAAATATCTCTTGCCATTACATTTGTAAACCCATGAAAAATTGTTGAGATATATGTATTTGATTCACCTATATTTATTATCACCCCGCTTGTCTTTTGTAAGGTGGAAAGGATCGCTTGCGTTTCAGATAAAAATGAAATAGATGGAAATTCAAAAATATCAAAAAATATTTGTCTTAATTTGTTTTTTGTCAGTTCCGACATAAAAAATGGAGTAATTATTATGATTGGTTGCTTGAATTGATATTCCTCAGAAATCTTTAACTGTTGAATATAATAATAGTAGAAAAATTTTGTAAGGATCGTATAATTATTCTCCTTTTTAAACTCATGAATTCTTAAAATATTTTGATATTTTAACGCCTCACTACCAAATAGATGATTCATGAAATTTTCTTTGTTAATGAAGATTTCTTCAAGCCCATCAATAACATCTGAAGTAAATAAATAATCAGTAATATCTACATACACACTAGGAGCAATAACGTCAGGGAAGTCATCCCCAGCCCATCCAAGGCGGAAAGTGTTACTTCCGATGTCAATAATTAAAGGACGTAATTGATCATTGCTCTTAGATGACATTTTAATATAAAATCCTAAAATGTATTTTTAAAAGTTCAAATATTAAGATTACTATGAAATTTGTTTACTTTCGTGTATATAATCATCTACTACTCTCTTCAATTGATATTCTTTAATTTGTAATTCGAGCATACCTAAAACCCTTTTAAATTCAGTTGACATTGATCCAATATCGACATCTGCCACTTTCTCTACTTCATCGCGTTTGATTTTGAACTGTTCTAAATTCAATTTGATTTTTTCATATGAATTCTTAATAGAGTCAACGAGATCTTCCGTATTTTTCTTTGTTATCTTACGCATTTTACGTAAAATAGCTAAAATACTAGATATCGAATTTTCCCATCGATTATATCTCTCATTATATCCACTTAATAATTCTTCGAAAAATTCTGTTAATCTTTCATACACATTTTCTTTTTTTATAAAAGAAGGTTCTGATTTAGTTGATGGTATAGGAGTTTTTATTGGAGTTCTTTTATCTTTTTTAATTAATGTTTGTTCAGTTATCGGAACATCTTCTAATACGTAAGTCTCGGCTATTTTACTTCTCCTCTCATGCGATAACTGAGGTTTTATTCGCTGTTCTTCTTTAGAAGAAACAAATCCATCTCCTTCAGATACTCCCTTTAATAAAGTCTGTAAGGTTGTTTCAGTTTTTTTAGCTGACTTTAACGCAGCACCTAATGGAACCCCCACTTGTTCCTGTGGTTTTTCTTCTGCTTTTCCTTTCTTTTGTGCCTTTTTTTTCTTTTTGGGCATTTATTTTATCCTTTATGTTTTATATAGTTTTAATAGATACACAATTTCAAAATTTACTCTAATGGAAGAACATCAACACTAAGCGCTTCTCCTTCTTCTATTAATTTTTCTCTTAATTCTTCTAATGTGATATCTTTTGGACTAGGGCTTATTACTGTCCATATTGCTGTTTTATCTTTTTCGACAATTACAGATTCACCATACATTAAGGAAATCCCCAAATTTCCAAAAGTGGTAGCAATTCTAGCTAAAGCCCCTGGAACATCCTCCATTGTGATCCTGAATTTAATTGGTTTCTCTTCTTCTGAAATACCAACTGGAGTTATTTTTATTTCTTTAATTTCTGAGTCACTTACTAACATTAACTGTGTATTAGTTGTAAGACCTAAACTTTTACGAGTGACTAAAGGAATGACAATTCTACCCCGATTGTCAATAGTAATTATCTTAACGTCTTTCATATTATTATAAATTTAATGCAAAAAGTTATGGATCTAATTTTGTTATAATAATTATTAAAATTATTATTAATAATTTTAATGTAATTCTTACTCATAAGAATTTAATAAATAAAACTTAATTTAAAAAGGGGATATTCTAGCGATATACAAGATTTAAAAGAAATTATGATGAGGGGTTAAACTAACCTTTATGAGCTTTAAGTTTAACAGTAAGATCTCTAGCCCGTTTTGAGTACCATATTAACAACTCTCCAGCATCTTCGGGTTTAAAATATTCACCTCCACACAAAGCAGCAGCACGAGTCATCAATTCATCATCTGGATTTCCCATACCTACAAGATATACAACAACATTTGGATTATCTGCCAATTTTTTAATTTCATTAAAGAAAGCATCACCATCTGTTGCTACACCATCAGTTAGAAAAACAATCATTGTTGGTTGATCGGGACTCATTCTATCGAATTCAGACAATACTTGTTGTGCTGCAATCAACGCTGGACCCATATTTGTCGCCTGTCCATAAGCATTACCAATTCTATCAACGATTAACCTTGCTGCTTCTTCAAGTACTCCTTTTTTACCACTTGCGGAATCCATATAGAAAGAATTTTCAAAAGGGAGGATTTGTGCTTCATCTGCGAAACGTATTACTGAAACTTTTTCTCCGAAGCCTCTTCCAACTTTCTCGCTTAAGAAAAGTACCGCAGCAAATGCTGCTGATATTCTTCGGGGTATATTAATACCATCTTTGAAGTGTTTCAAAAATTCTTGAATTTCTCTAGATTCCATAGCAGCTTTAATTCCTTCTATAGCAGGTGCGATATTTGTAACAAATACATCTCTCGCCATCATCGAACGGCTTATATCAATTATTAAAATAGCGTTAAAAGGCACTAATCCTGTTGGAGTTAAATTAATTGCTGTATTTTCGGTTACCCTAGCAAAAATATCTCCAGTAAGGTCGGGAACGGTATTTAGGATTGAACAACCAATATTTACTGCTGACCATCTTAACTTTATACCTTTGAAAATAATATAATTTGATATCCAACCTTTTAAGGAAGCTACATTTTGTCGAGCGGTACTTATAATTTCCCACATATTTTCACCAGAAATAGGAGAAATTCCCAATGAAATATTTTGTAGAGGGATAATTGCTCTTTGATTTTTTGAAACCTTAACTTCAAAACTCCCAATTCCAGATGCTTCTAAAATTTCGCTATCAATAATGATTGTATTTTCTGCTACAGATTCTAGGATTTCAACCTTACCTGCTCCAATAGCTCCAGTTAATTCATCTTCAAATGCGAGAATATCATCTTGCGATATTGAAAGAGTATGTTGGGTCCTTGGGCTAACCAAAGCATATCCCATCAAATTAGGTTGTGATTGGACTTCTAGCATTATTTCCGAAGCTTTTTGTATTGGAGGTTCTGTGGAATATACAACAACTTGTTGTGATTGTATATTTGTATCCTCTTTAGTATCATGGCTCATTTTAATTTGAGTATCTAAAATGTTTGCTGCGTCTATTCTTGCTGAACCCATAGCTCGTGTTAATGGATCTTCCCATGCTATAAGCATACCTTGTCCAAGACCTAATCGTTGAAGAATAGAATTACTTAATTGTACTCGTCCTCCTTCTATAGTATTATCAGTAACAGGTGTTAGAATTATTCCATTTCTCTGACTTTGCAACATCTTTGCATCTATTCTATTAGAATATTGCTCTGCTGGAGCTGCTGATTCCATTGTAGGTTGTCCTGGAATTGCTTGAGGGAGTTGTGTTGGACTAGGCTGAGTAGGGGGAATGGGTAATGGAGATAATGTGGGTTGTGGAGGGGGAGTAAATTGAGGAGATGGGGTTAATTGAGGTTGAGGAGGAGGGGTAAATTGAGGTGTAGGTTTTGGAGTTGGGATAGGTTCAGGGGCTGGAGCAGGAGTAGGAGTAGGTTCAGGTATTGGTGTCATGCTAGGTGGTGGTGTAGGTAATGGTGATAAGGTGGACGGTTGAGATGGTTGAGGTGTTGGAGTTGGTTTTGGGGTTGGAACTTTTGGAATTTTTAACATAGGGGTAAG
>JBHLNY010000132.1:0-9175 GCA_048941065.1 Promethearchaeota archaeon | reverse complement strand
ATAAATTAATCATATTTCTTTTATTTTATTAAATTATTATCCTAGTGATAAAAGTTTATTCTAATGGTGAATTGGTCGTCCTTTTTTATGTACAGCTTTTCCTACAACTGCTTCACATCCCTCAAGGACCATTTCTGAGACGGTTGGATGACTATGAATGGTTTCTGCAACATCATGTATTGTAAATCCATGTTGCATAGCTAATGCAATCTCTGCTATTAACTCAGATGCTTCAGTTCCAATACATGAGGCACCAATAATTTTATGGGTCTGCTTTTCTGCTAAAACCATAATAAAGCCTTCTTCTTCACCCATGCATTTTGCTTTACCTAGTGATTGATAAGGAAATTGCCCCATTAGAACGTCAATACCCCGATCTTTTGCTACTTTTCTTCTAAGTCCAACAGAACCAATATTAGGGGATGTAAAAATAGTTGCTGGAACAACATTATAATCAGGGATCATTTCATGAACTGGAAAACCACCTATACTTGCTAAAGCATTTGCTACAGCTACATCTGCTTCATGATATGCTACATGAGCAAGCATAAGACCACCAGTAACATCACCAATTGCATAGATCCCTTTTGAAGCAGTTTCTAAAGTTTTGGGATTTACTTTAATTGCTCCTCTATCAGTTTTAATTCCCATTTCTTCTAATCCAATATTACTTGATTCTTTGGAGCGACCTATTGATACCAAACAGAGATCAGCATTAAATATAAATTTTTCAGCGTTATCAACTTGATCCCTTGGAACAGAAGCAGAACATGTAGTAGCTTTCACCCCTGAACCAGTGTTTTCAACAGCTAACACATTCTGTGAGACATGAATTTCAATTCCTAAAGTATCAAATTTCTTCTCTAATTGTTTAACAATCATAGGTTCTTCAGTTGCGATTGGAGAGGGAAGATATTCTAACATAATTACTTTACTCCCAAACTTATTAAATATATTGGCGAATTCACAACCAATCACTCCGGCTCCAATTATTAGCAATCGTTCTGGAACTGTTTTAAAATTAGGATCTAATATATCATCGCTAGTTAAAATTCTTTCATGATCAATATTGAAAGCAGGAATTAATGCCGGTGAAGATCCAGTTGCGATAATAACTCTTTTAGCATTTATAAGTTTATTATCTTCTCCTTGAATAGATATTTCAAACCCAGTTTCAGGAATTCCTCCATTTATTTTACCGTGTCCAATAAATATATCGTTCTTCCATGCATTTTCTAATGCTGCAATACCTTCAACTAATTCTTGGACGATTTTATTTTTCCTTTCTACAGCTTTAGCAAAATCAACTTTAAAATTAGCAACTTCTACACCAAAATCACTAGCTTCTTCAACTTTTTCAATTATATGGGCTGAAGCATATAAAGCTTTTGTAGGTATACACCCCCTGTTTAAACATGTCCCTCCAACATATTTTCTTTCGATTAAAGCAACTTTAGCACCATATTGAGCAGCTCTAATAGCAGCATGATAACCCCCTGGACCTGCACCTATGATTGCTATATCATACTGATGTTCAGTCATTTTTATCATTAAAGACGAATATATTACAAGTAATTATTTATTCTATTGAGTAATTAAATAAATCAGCAAATATTAAGTTTATTTAAACAATTGCTTCTATTGAAAAAGATCAAAATTAATAAATGAAATAAAGTATTTGATTAATTTCATTAAAAACAAAAGTATCCAACGATCATATTCATAAATTACTGATAAATTTCATTAATTAAAATAAAGAATATTGGATTAACTGTAGTTGATATCCTATGCATATAAAAAACACTTCTCAACTTTTAACGAAGCAATTAAGCGAAGACCTATATTATTTAAGGCAAATTGGGATAAATTCAATAGAAAAAGCTCTAAATTCTGTACATCCAAAAGTGTTAATTGAAAAAGCAGTTAAAATTCATCATAACAAATTATATATCATGATTGATGAATACCCTCTTAATGATTTTGAAAATATTTACATAATAGGGGGGGGAAAAGCTACTGCCGAGATGACTATTTCATTAGAAAAGATATTATTGGGGGCTAATATTAACTATAAAGGAATAATAAACATTCCCAAAGGTTTAGATGTAGATCAATCTAGATTAAGTGGAAGAATTAAAGTTAATTATGCTTCTCATCCTATTCCCAGTTTAAATGGAATAGTTGGAACTAAACAAATGATAAGAATTATTAAAAATGCGTCTCCAAAAGATTTAATTTTTTGCCTAATATCTGGTGGAGGTTCTGCATTATTACCTTTACCAAAGAAAACTATAACCCTTAAGGATATACAAGAAACAAATTTACTTCTTTTAGCATCAGGTGCTTCGATACATGAAATAAATGTCATTCGAAAACATCTCTCAGATTTTAAAGGGGGTAATCTAGCAAAAAAGTTATATGATTCAAGTGGAGCAACATTAATATCTTTAATAATTTCTGATGTAGTAGGAGATAAATTAGATTCAATTGCATCAGGACCAACTGTGCCAGATATAACTACTTTTAAAGATGCTATTGATATTTTGAAAAAGTATAAAATTTATAACAAAGTTCCAAGCTCTGTTATAAAACACATAGAGGAGGGTATGCTAAATAGTGAGTTAGAGAATCCAAAGCCTAATGATGCGTGTTTTAATAATGTGCATAATTATTTAGTAGGTAGTATAAAATTTGCTGTAGACGAATTGATTCCTTATTTAAAAGAACAATCCTTTATGGTAGAATACTTTATTAATGAAATCATGGGTGAAGCTAATGAATTTGGAAAGTTGCTTTCTAATATAATCTCCCAAAAAGTTAAAGAAAAATTAAAAATTGAGAAACTAAACAAAATTGCTTTGATAGGGACCGGTGAATTAACAGTAACAATTAAGGGAGATGGTATTGGTGGAAGAAACCAGGAAATGCTAGCTAGTTTTCTTGATTACGTTAAAAATCAAGATTTTAATTACAATTTTTTAATTTTAGCTGTTAATCTTGATGGTGTAGAGGGAAATAGCAAAGCAATGGGCGCATTAATCGATAATTTTGTGTTAAATCAAATGATTGACAAAAATCTTAACCCTAAAAAATATTTAGAGTCAAATGACTCAAATTCATTTTTCAAAATTTTAGAGAGTGAATTAATTACAGGGCAAACTGGTTGTAATGTGAATGATTTAGTACTTATTTTAATTTCAAATAAATAAAAATATATGTTTAAATTTTTTTTGATATAATTGTAAATAATGAAGAAGGATAATAAAGGATCTAAAATAAATAGATTAGAAAATCCTTTGATAAAAACCTGCCCTGTGTGTGGTTATAGTTTTAAACCACACGATCTTAAGACAGGAAAGAAAATTGACGTTTGTCCTATGTGTGGTCATAAATTTATTGAACCAAATATCTCTCCTCAAAAACCAGATGAGTTTGATAAAAAATTCTTTTAAGTTTTAAGATAAATAAATAGTTTTGAGAGAAAAAATATCATTTTATTACTTTTAAGTAAAAGATCAATTTATTGACAACTATTTGTGAAATAAAACTTTTTTAAAGATTGTGGGTTAAATTAATTTACCGATCAATGTTTATTAATCCATAAATATTTCTTAATTTATGAAAAAATATACAATTTGGTAGGAAAAAATGGGAAAAAAAGATAAAAAAAAGAAACCTGAACGTCGAATGGGCTGGGGTGCTGAGGAAGCTAAAGAAGAATTGGTTGCTGATGCATTAAAAAGGACTGATTTAGATGAAGGACGCGTAAAATTAGTTGATAGAGACACTTCTACACCTGTTATAGAAACTTATGACAAAGACACAGGAGAACTTGAAGGATCAATTATTTTAAAGGATAGAAATCGAGAAGGATTATTAGCACAAGTGAAAATAATTGAAGAAGTTAATGTAAAACAGGACCATGACGGAAATCTTGAATCCATAAGTTTTGGTGGAAAACTAAATGTCGAGAATCCTTCGAATACTGATCGTATTTGGGATATCGATTTGTCGCTTAAAAATATTAAAAGTACTAATTTAAAATCAAAAGATATTTCAATAAGAGAATTAAGTACGGATCCTCCTGAAAATATTGAATCACGCGATTTTCAATTAACTGGAGAGGTTAAAAATCTTTTATTAGTAAAAGAATATATCAGTACATTAGTTAATGCTGATGATGTTTTAAATATACACGATATTGAGAATAACATTTTGAAATTAAAAGAAGTAAAAAGTAAACCTACAAAGATGGCAAGTAAACCAAAAGTAGAGAAAGCTATTGAATACGAAGAAGAAGATGAAGAAGAAGAAGAAGATGATGAAGGTGAAACATGGGAAGATGGAGGAACTTCAGTTGAGTCTGGATTAGAGACTTTTGGCATTTCAATTGATAAAGAAAACCTTGTAACATTTGCTATTGCTGTTAGGAGTGAATTTGATAAACATGTTTCTAATATTAAAGTTGTTAAAAATATTCCTGAAGATTTTAAAAATCCAGTAATTCGAGATAGATCAGTAGGAAGAGCCGAAATTGAAGGTAAAAAAGTGATTTGGACAATTGATACATTACCACCTGAGAGGACTGCATTATTAAAATTTACATGTTCTATTTTTGTAACTGATATTACCAAAAGAAGAACAGGAACTATTGAGGTTACTTATCAAGCCGCTTCTTCATTTGCTGAGGGCTTAGATATAGATAAATTCGATGCTTATACACGAAATAAATTCTATGTTGATACAGTTGAAAGGGATGAAGAACCAGGAGTATGGGATTGTAAGCTTGTTTTTGATAATTCTTCAGAGTTTATAATTCAACTTTTTAATGCAGATGTATATTCTCCTGAAGATGAATCTACTAAATTCGTAGATATTGATCCTGAAGATGTTCCAATGCTACCTGCTGGAGCTCAATGGCACTCAAGGAAATGGCAGTATGAAAGTGAAGAATATCCATCTTTTAGAAAGAAGCTGGAATTTAGAGTAATGCCTGATTTCCGAACAGTAGTTAATGGCTCAACAGCCATATCTGATGTAATATTAGAAATAGCTAGTATCACTGGAGAAATGAATTATGATAAAACTGAAACTCCAACTTACAAGACTCAAGATATTGTTGCTACCCTTAAAATGGCTAATAATGGTTCTGCTCCTCTAAACCAATTAAATATTGTACAACAATATTTCACAAATGAATATCAACCTCCTAAAGCCAGTGAAATAAAAATGGTATGGGATGGAGATGAAGTAGAGTTAGCTCCTGCAGCTGTAAGTGTTGAAGCCAACGTGTTTACAATATCTTTAAAGGATCTGAAAGATAGTAGTACTGGGATGTTTGAACCAGATTCTACAATTGAATTTGAATATCCCATCCACTGTGTCAATCCTGCTAAAAATTCTACTTTTGAATCTGAGATATTCTATCGTGCTAATACATTTCCCGTAAGTCAAGAGTTAGAATTCAAGCCTCAAGTTCCAATAATAGAAGCACTTCATATAAGAAGAAAATTCAGAATTGGAAAGGAAGTTCTTCCTGTTGGCACACTCGGAAATTACAGGATTATATTAACTCTTGAAAATATTGGTGAATCACGGCTTTATAATCTGGTTTTACTAGATAAAGTACCTGATAGCTTCGAGTATGGTACCTATTCTATGACTCCAGAAATTACTGATGAAGTCGGAGCTGACACGTTAAAATGGGAAATAGATACTCTAGAAGTTGGAGATAAATTAGAAATTACCTACGAAATTACGGGTACTGGCGAATATAGCCCATCTGATGCCCAATTAGGTCTATAAGATTACATAAGAACTAATTTTTTTTTTTTAATTTTAAATTGTCATAAGCATTAAATAGACTTAGGCATAAATATTAAAAGAGTAAATTTTAATTAATATAGAAAGATTCTAAAATTTAAAGAAATCTTCAGTAATCATGATAAGGAAACGTTATCAACTAAACTGGATGTTTGAGTGTCCTGAAGCGGTTTTAACATGTTCTATCTTGAAATGTCATGATAACAATTATTTAGTGTTTGGTGGACATGACAAGACTATATACTTAATGGATGAGAATATGAACATTGTGGATGATAGAGTATTTGATGGTTGGTGTCGCTGTAGCTATACAATTGATTTAGATGGAGATGGATGTGATGAGATTTTAGTAGGAGCAGGTGATGGAAGTTTTATGGTGTTAAAGTTAAACATAGAGACCCAAAAATTAGTAGGGATAATGCGATATCGATCAACACAAAAGATTAATTGTTGTATAGCAGGAGATTTCACCAGAAATGGTAAATTTGAGTTAATATTTGGAGGTGAAGATAAAACACTGAAGATCTTTGAAAGTGTAAAATCTGAGAATCCAAAATTCACATTATACTACGATTCTTGGGTTACTGCTTGTACCTTAGGACATTTGAAGCTACCTGATGAAAAAATTCCTATATATGGATTATTAGTTGGTAATAAAAATGGTTTACTTCAGTTAATCCAAATTCAAAACGATGTACCAGATATAATTTGGCAAAAGGATTTTCAATCCCAAATCAATGATATCAAAATCGGTGATGTTACAAATAACGGCTTAAATGAAATCATTTTAAGCACAGATGATTCTACCATAAAAATTCTAAGTAGTAGTGGTGAAATTTTAAAGGAGATTGTATCCGAGGAAGCTCGTCCACTTTCTTTACTAATTGAAGATATAGATGGTGATAATGCAAGAGAAATTGTAGTAGGATGTGCTGATGGTTCTTTAAAAGTGTTTCATAATCCCTCTTTAAATTCTAATGATATTGAACTAAAATGGAAAACAAAAGTTGCTACTTCAATTAAAGATATTTGTTATCTTCTAGGAAAAGATCAGAGTTCTAAGCATATTGTCTTTGGAGGATATGATCGAGCTATAAGAAATATTACAGATTTTGAATTTGGTCAAAAACCAGTGTTAGATATTCCTCAACAATTGCAAGTTCCAGAAGTTCAAGTAAGTAAAGAAACACAAATTGAAGAAGAGATTCAAATAAAAGAAATCCCTACTAATATAAGAGAATATATTTTTAAAATCTTGAAAGACGTAGGGTTTTTACACGATTTAATTAAAGAATTAATGAAGTTAGGATACACTAGAAGTGAAATAATTGAAGAATTAGAAATAATGAGAACACAGAAAATGATTACCTATGAAAAAGTAACCTACCCCATTTGGAGCTTACCTGGAGAAGAAATGCCAGAAAAAGGTAAAGAAGTCGAAATTCCAGTTGAAGAACCAAAAGTTATGGTAAAACCTATGGTTATTGAAGAGGTCACTCAAACATCTAAAAAAAGATTAGTGGATGCACTTGATCTATATCCTAGTGGATCTGAAGAAATTGCTTCAAGTACTGAAGTTGCTTCTGGTAAATCCTTAAAAGATGCTATTATAGACTATTTAAGACAATATAAACTTGTTAGTTCAATAACTAAACTTATAGAAGATTTAGTACAAATAGGTTTTACTAAAGATAACGTTGAGAAAGAAATCGAATCATTGAAGGAGCAAGGAATAATTATCTATTCGCGAGGAAAACCTCGAGGTTGGAGTATAGCTAAAGAATAGGATTTTGGAATTTTTTAAAAACAAGTAATTAATGTAAAAAGGCTTTTACTTCTTCTATAAAGGATTCAAATTGATTTAATTCTGTAAAGTCTTTATTGGTATACCTTTGACTAAATAATTCTAAAATAGGTTCTGCAGTTTCAAAAAATTTTTTTACTAATTTATCGGGATTCTTTTTTTTTTTATCTATTAAACCATACATAATGATTGGTTCTTTTGAAGTATTATCAATTGATTTTATTTCTGAAATTTTAAAAATAAAAAGAATTGTACCAGATTCTAAATATTCTAAAGATGTATTATTGAATGCACTTTGAGCAAATGTATTTATTGCAGAAATAAATGCCCCTCTTAGATCTTTTGTAACCCCCTTTTCTTTTGGAGCAGGTAATTCTTTTAGGACATAATTTATAAGCACAAACCCTCGAAATACTATTCCTAACTCATAGAGATATTCGCTTAAGGGTGCGATAACAATTCCACCTATTTTAAAGTATTGAAAAAAGATAATTTTAAGATTATAGTAAATGTTATAGTTAAATTAGTTATAAATCGTATTAAGAAATTTAAAGACTTTTTAATATTTAATTTTAAAGTAAATATGCTAGTTCTTTATATAGGCAGGATTTATGAAATGATATATTAAATTACCAATACTTTAAATAAACTAAGATTAAAAGAAAAAGGTATTTCCTACACATACTCTTTGAAACTGTTCAGGAAATTGTTCTCGAATTGCATTTATATTTTGTGTACAATGACAAGCCCCTATTATTTCAATCCCATTCAGATAAGAAAATTTATTAAAACCATGAAATCCCCCAAATAGTGCAATAACCTTCCCTATCTGCATAGCTTTTAAAATAAATTGCTCCAATCCTGGATGTGCACACCCAACAACTATAACTATTTTATTTTTTCTTGTTTTTAAGAAAATAGCTTGTTCTTTTATAAAAGATCCGCCTAACTGTCCAGATGAATAAATATTTTGTTCTATCTTAAAAAGATCTGAAATACCATAAACTTTTGCCATCCTAAAGCGTTTCTCATATGCTTTTAAATTATCTATAGGAACATAAATCTCCATTTTAGGATTAAATTTTTGAATTTCTTCCAATCCACCCATGTGATCATGATGATTATGAGAAATTATTACCTTTTTAATTTGTGAAATATCAATATTAAATCTTCTAATATTATGGATTAGAATATTACTCTTTCCACCAGTATCAAATAGTAAATAATTACCTGTGAAATGATTATAAATTAATGAAGAAAATCCAAATCCAGGCAAAAATCCCTCTTCCAGACATTTATTATCATATGTGATACTGATTTCAAAGGAGAGATCTAAATTCATTATTTTGAATAATGATTCTTTATTCAAAAAAGATTAGGATTTTTTATGTAAAATAATAGCATTGTTTGGGCATTTAGATACACAAATTCCACAACCAAAACATCTAATGGAATGAAAAAGCAATTCTCCATCTTCTATAGTTCTAGCACCAAAGTAACACCATTCTATGCATTCTCCACAATTTAGACATTTATTTAAATCTGTTG
>JBHLNY010000131.1:0-9208 GCA_048941065.1 Promethearchaeota archaeon | reverse complement strand
GAAGAATTTTCAAAAGCTCCAGAGTTAATACATTACTCTCACGCTCTTAAGTTCAATAGATTAAAGAAACCACATCAGCTCTCTGAAAAGGAAGAACAAATAATTCTAATGAAAGATATTACTGGTGTTAGTGGATTTATAAAGCTTTACAATGAATTAAAAAGTAGTTTAACTTTTAATTTTAAAATAGAGGGAGAAAAGAAAATATTGACAGAAGCAGAACTTTTTGCTTTTATGTATCATCAAGATAAAGATCTGCGTTATAAAGCTTTACAAACAATGATGGCAGAATATAGAAAAAACGAAATGATTTTCACGCATATATTTAATAATGTCTTGAAAGATTGGGATTTAGAAAGTAAGAAAAAGAATTTCATTAAGTCTCTATCCAGAAGAAATCTTGAAAACGAAGTAAGTGATGAAAACGTCGAAATTTTAGTTAAAGTAACTTCAGAGAGTTATCATATTGTTGAGAAATATTACAATTTGAAGAAAAAACTCCTTAAACTTCCAGAATTACATATGTCTGATTTATACGCACCAGTAGGCCAAGTAACAAGAAAATATACCTATCAAGAAGCTTTAAATCTTATCAAAGATGCTGACGAAAAATTTCATCCAGAGTTCAAAAATATAATAGAAAATATGATTAAATTAAACCATATAGATGCTACTTCGAGGAAAGGAAAAAATCGAGGAGCATTTTGCGAACTTGGAAAATTAAAGCATTATCCCTTTGTATTTGTCAATTTTACAGATACTATCGATTCGGTACGTGCACTAGCTCATGAATTAGGGCATGCTTTTCATGCTTTTTATATTCAAAGAGATCAGAATTTTATAAATGTAGATATTTCATTGGTAATAGCTGAAATTGCTTCGGTGTTCAATGAGATCCTAATTTTTGATTCTCTATTGAATAGAGAATTATTAAAAGAAGAAAAAATCTCATTATTATGTGACTTTATTGAGTCTAAGTTTGCTACTTCCCATAGACAAAATGCGTTCTACAGATTTGAAAAAAAACTTCATGACTTATTAGAGAATAAACTTCCGACAACAGAAGAAATTAAAACCATATTTGTACAAGAAATGGAATTAATGTTTGGGAATTCAATGACCAACATTTCTGACGACTACGCTAATTATTGTTTTGTAGTATCACACTTTCTGCATACTCCATTTTATGTTTATGCTTATAATATGTCCAATCTTCTAGTGATTTCAATGTATCAATTATATCTTGAAGAAAAAGAAAAGTTTGTTCCGAAGTATCTTAAATTGCTTTCTATTGGGAGTTCACTTTCTCCTGAAGAGATGCTATCCGAAATTGGTATTAATCTGAATGATCCTTCTTTCTGGCAAAAAGGTATTAAGTATTTAACTGATAAAATAGAAGAATTGGAAAAATTAGCAATAAATAATTGAGTTATAATCTATAAATTCAGTTCCTTCATTATTCAACAGATTTGAAATAAATCATTATTGTTAAGTTTAAAACTCAGCCTCAAGTTGAGCAATCTCTGCTAGGAAAAGGTCTGCAATTACTACCCATTTTCTTTTTGTATCAAGATCACTTGAGGATTTATCTGTCAATCCTTTTCCTTTCTCAAGATATTCAACTGCTAAATCATAATTTTCTAATTCTTTATAACAAATGCCCAATTTAATATAGGTTTGATATGTATACCAGTCTTTACTACTTATCTCCATTGCTTTTAGGAATTCTTCTATAGCATTTTCGTATTTATTAAAGAACATAAGAATTTCACCATATGTATCATGATAAGTTGCATTATCTGGTACACGTTCGATTAGTTTTTGAATAATTTCTAAAGATTCTTCTTTTCTATTTAGATATTGTAACCAACAAGCTTTATAATTAAGAAGATCATTGTCTTCTGGATATTTTTCAATAAGCTCCTCGATAATTTCTAATCCTGCTTCAACATTTCTCATTTCTTTAAGAACATACGCCTTTTTCACTTGGATATCCTTCTCTTCTTTAGGGAAATCTTCAAGCATCTTATCAAACAAATTTAATGCTTCCCTGTATCGATTTACATTAATCAAAATTTTACTTTTCGAATAATATAGATCCATATCTTCAGGATTTAATTTAATTGATTTGTCGATAGCTTGAAGAACTTCATCATAATCAACTCCATTTTGCTTACTAAATTGTACTTGTTGATTATATGCCTGGATCTCTTGCCAAATTAATCCTTCTAACTTATCAAAAGTATCAATTAATTTCTTTTCTCTTTCAATCTTATATGCTAAGTAATGAATATATTCTGGTAAAAATTTCCTTAAAGTATTTCTTAAACCTGCCAAAAATAGATGGTCACAAATCTCATCTAAAATGGCTTCAACCGTAAATTCCAATGTTAATGGTGGAGTTTCACTTGGATCTTCCTCATACAAATTATGTAAATAGGTGAATTTAGCAACGTGCTCCTCAACAATAGCATTTAGCATCCTCTCTAATTTCTCATTAGCTTGAAAATAATAGCTTTGATCGTTTTCTAATTCTAATTTAAAAAATTTTATAGGGTAAATATTTTCATCAACAATTCTAAGAATAATGAAGTTGAGCTTGACATGATTAATATGATACTTTTTAGAAAAATCCTCGGGGGAAATAAAATTAGGAAATTCATTTGGATGATTCAATGAAAGGAATAGTAAAATTTTGTTAAAATCTTCTCGATTATCTAAAGCCTCTTTCACTTTTTCATTTTCATAAGGTAATCTTAAAACATTATTCAAGTATCGAAACTTAATATTATTATCTTTTATGTGAAATTTCTCAAAAAATCTAATAGTATTTTTAGTAATCTCCCTTATTCGTTTACTTTCTTCTTCTAAAATTGATTGTCTGTCCAAATCATACTCTCTTAACATGTTAGAGTATGCTGATTTACCTAACGGAGTAATCCTATATTCTTTATTTTCTTTTCTCACATATCCATCATTAATTAAAGCATTTAGATTTTTTGATAATGAGGATTGGTTAATAGAAAGAGGTTCATCAAGAAAATCTCCCCAGTTACAAAAATTATTATTGTAGACCATCCATAGAATCCAGTGGTTATAATTTCTCCTGTATGTGATTGCTTTAGGAGGATAGCTTAATTTTCTTGCTACAAATTTAAGTTGAGATAACTCATAAAATCTATCTTTGCCCGTAGGAGTAATTTGATATTTATTATAAGCACTTTTACTGACATAACCCTCATTTATAAGAGTTTTCAAATAGTTATATAATGTTGACTTAGATAATATAGGTTCAAATTCTGAATTTTGAATTGCTAAAAAATCTGCCCCTTGGCATGATTCATTATTATTTAACATCCAAAGAATAACTAATTCAAAATTAGGTTTACTCAATTTAGAAGGAGGTTCCAATATTTCATTTGGAGGATAATTGATTGTATTTTCCAAGATAATCTAATATAATTTTTTTATAATTATTACTAATCTCTATTTTAATAATTCAAAAATCTATAAAAATGTTTCGATTCTGAAACTTTTCTTGGACTCCAATTGGAATTCTATACTAAAAACTATATATTAGACTCTGCTCTAATATTTCTTAATATAAACAAAAAAATGAGAAAAAAGTGGCCCAAATAATAATAAAAAAACTGGAACAAATTTCATTCAAAATGGTAATATTAAAAAAGAAGCAATACAATCAAACTTTTATGATTACAATGGGTATAGAGGGGTCATAAGACAATCTTAAAAGAGGTACTGGCAATTAGAAGTAATCAAAGAGAGAAAAGAGGGCGTAGGTGAAGGAGAGCTCAATTGTTTATATTCTGAATAACAATTTGAGCTCTCCATATTAAAATTACGAAATAAAATAATTTATGTTTATATGTAATTAAAAATTTGAAATAAAAAAAGAGGTGGTTAAATCTGACAGAAGTAAAGAAAATAATAACCCATGAAATTAAGGATGTAATACTTATTAAGGAAGATATAAAGGAAAAGCCAAAAAGCCAACTCAGTCACATTACCACAATCCCTGAGGATTTAGATTTAATAGATAAGAAAAGAGCTTTAAAAAGATGGAAAAAGTCGGTTGATTATTACTTACTACATCCTGAGAAATTTCAATTTGGATTTAAAAACTTATAATTAATTTAAGAACGAGTTGAAAAAAATGTTACAATTAATTAGGAAAAAGTCAAAACCAATTAATAGTTATGGAGCACCTAGTAGGAGTAGAACGTATACTCCTAGCTCTAGCTCGTTAAAATGTGGCGTTTGCAAAGCTGAAATTAAAACAAGGGCGTCAGTTTACCGAACAGGAGTTCATATTAGAATTATCTGCGAATCGTGTTATAAAAGGTTTTCTGAAGATGAAATTGAGTTAATGGTAAATCTATTCACTGCTTTCGGCGGGTACTTCGGAAAATATAAGAAGCCTGAATATATTCTCTATATAATTCTAAAGGAATTAAAAGAAAAATATAGGGAAAGGGAAAGTTTCTTTAGTGCGGATGAAATAAATATACAGATCCTCCATAAAGCATTACTATATGGGGTTTCTCCTGAGAAATACTTTCAAGGATTAAAAATGATTTTTTAATAAAAATGAAAGAGGTGGTTAAATATTACAGAAAGTAAGAAATTAATAATTCAAGACTTAAAGGAAAATAAAATAAGAAGTCTAAACGATTTAACAAATTTTAGAAATGATAATATTCCAAAAGAAAATTCAAAGAAAGCTATTATTAAAATATCAACATATTCTTATGGAAGTAATGGAAAGATGTGGTATTTTTTGTCTAAATTGAATAAAAAGGAATAATTTTTTTTTAATAATTTATTTTTAAATTCTAATTCTATATTTTCTAAGAAATCTAAAATTCAAGTTTTTAATATTGAGATTTCTTATTTGTTAAAAATAAGCATTATCTAAAAAAGATAAACTAAAATTTTATATAAAAAAGAATAAATCTTACCTTAATTAAATTATAAATGAAATTGCAATTTATTATTTGAATTCTAAGATTTAATATAATGAATGATAAAGCCAAGAAATTTCTGTTTAAGATAACGGTTATAGGGGATGGACAAGTAGGGAAAACCTCATTAATTAAAAGATTCACAAAGAGTGATTTTAAAAAGGATTATGTCAAGACTATAGGTGCCCAATTTTCCACATATGAGAAAGAAATTGAAGGTGTGAAAATTAGATTATTATTTTGGGATATAGCTGGTCAAGATGATTTTAATTTCTTACGTCCTTCTTTTTTTAAAAATAGTAAGGCCGCTATTATTGTATATAGTCTTGAAGAAACTGAACTTGGTGAGGATAGTTTTGAACACATTCCAGATTGGTTTGATGATATTCAGCAATTTTGTGGAGATATTCCGGTCATTCTATTTGCTAATAAAGTTGATTTAGTAGATGAACAAAACTTGGATCATTCAAAAATTCAAAAAATGATGAACAAGTATAATCTTCTTAAATATTTCATAACCTCAGCAAAAACAGGCCAAGGGGTAATTGAAGCATTTAATACCATTATTGATAATTTATACCATAAATATAAAGCTTTATCTTCAGTATTATAGGAAGTATATTAAAAAGTCTTATATACAAAAGATTCTTCTATTTTTTTGTTTAAAAGTGAGAAATTTATTACTTCTTTGAAACTTATTAGTTAAAATGCCTAATTTAAGACATCCAGAATTTAAAAGAGCTGAAGAACTAAAAATTGCTGGAAAGTGCGAAGAAGCTCTTAATATAGTTAATAATTTGGAAAAAGAAAAAGGTTATACTAAAGAAGATTTGTTCTCTTTACACATTCTAAAAAGTTCTTTGTTATTAGATCTGGGACATTTAAATGATGCAAAAGATCTTGCAGAAAAAGTTTTACAGGAGAGTGAGAAATTAAAGAGTTATGATAAATCAATTGATGCTTTATATCTCATTGCTTGGGTTTATTGGCGTCTTGGCAAATTAGATGATGCTTTTAATGCGATTGGAGAAGCTGAAAGAATAATCAAGAACCAATTTCCAGAACCAATCAAAGAAATTCAGAAAAGACAAGCTTCTTTATATTTGATTAAGGGAGGGATCTATTTTGCAACGGGAAATTTAGAACTTATTAAGGAATGCTTGGAAAAAGGTTTAGAACTCGCTAAACTGATAAGTGATAAAAAGCTAATAATGCAATTTACACTTAATAGTGGTACTTATTATGGAATAAAAGGTAATTTAGCGCTTGCAATTAAATCCCATACCCAGGCTTTAGATGTTGCCAAGGAAATAAATGATAAGCAAAATATCATCATTGCATTCAATAATTTAGGATGGGTATATAGAATGCAAGGTAAATTAGATGATGCTTTTGAAAGTATAAATCAGAGTTATGAGCTTTGCAAGGAGATAAATAGTACTAAAATCCCTATAATCCTTGATTCACTTTTTCATGTAGCCCTTGATAAAGGAGATCTTAAATTAGCGCAAAATTACCTAGAACAGATGAAGGAACTAAAAGATCAGGAAGAATATGAGATTATCAGATTAAACTATTTAATAAATAAAGCTTTATTATTAAAAGCAAATCCTCGTGCAAGTAATCTTTCTGAAGCTGAGAAGATATTAAGAAAAGCAGTAAAGGAAGATGTTATATTATATGAAGCCCATATTGATGCCTTACTTAATTTATGTGATTTACTCTTACTAGATCTCCGTAATACAAACGACCTTAATATAATAAAAGAAATCCGACCTTTTATTTCGCGATTAATCGATATTGCTGAAAAAAATAATTCTTACCCCCTAATTGTTGAGACAAAACTTTTGCAAGCAAGACTAGCATTATTAACTTTTGATATAATAAATGCTCGTCAGCTTTTATCAGCAGCGCAACGTATAGCTGAAAAGTATGGACTTAATCAATTATCTATAAAAATTTCAAATGAACATGATGAATTACTAAAACAATTGGATTTATGGGAGAATTTAAAAAATTCTGATTCACCTTTAGATGAACGATTGAATCTAACCCAGATAGAAAAGCAAATGAAAAGAATGATACAAAAACGGATAGTAGAGATTCCACAATTATCTAATGAAGAACCTTTATTACTTTTAATTATGGCTGAAGGTGGAGTACCAGCATTCTCCCATGCATTTTCTAGAGACTGGGAATTTTCAGATGATCTGCTTAGTGGATTTTTAACTGCATTTGATTCAATTAGTAAAGAAGTATTTTCAGAAGGTTTGGATCGTGCTAAGTTTGGGCATCATACTATTCTTATACACCCTGTTAGTAATTTCTTAGTTTGTTATTTATTTAAAGGTCAGTCTTATTTTGCAAAACAAAAGTTGGGGCACTTTACAGATCACATGAAAAATATCTCCTCTGTTTGGCAAATTTTTAATAATTTTTTAAAGAATTGTACTACCATTCAGCTTAAAGAAAATCCTCCTCTCGAAGAATTGATAATAGAAAGTTTTCATACCACAGATCATTCATTAATTAAACAATAAGGGATACTTATTTTATATTGATATTTTTATTCCAATAACTATCCAGAATTCCAATCAGAGTTTTATAAAGTAAACTAAATATAGAAAGTTTCCTAATTATATTTTGAAGATTAAAGAAAAAAAATAAATGAGAGGGTGAGAGAAAAGAAATGGAACAAGTATTAATAAAGAAAAAGGTTTTCGAACCAAATGTTGAAGAATTAGAAGAAATTATAATTTTAGGAAAACTCCCTGCAGAAGAAAAATATGTTAAGCTAGTGAAAGTTAAAGCAGAAGAGAAACCTATTAGGAAAGCTTTATTGAAAATTCTGAATAAAGCAAAATATAATGCAAAATATCATGAAGAATTAATCCCTATAAATAAAGTGAAAAGAAAATTTCAATATGCAAGCTCTTATGATATGCTCCTGCGGTAAAGGATTTATTTCTTTAATATGGAGTTTTTTAAGTTCTTTTTTATTTTTTTTAATATCAATGAATTTTCAGAATTATTTTTTTAAAGATACATTTTTATACTCTGGAACAAAATCAAAAATATTTTCAACTATTTTTTTAGCGTCTTCAAATCTACTAACTTCATAAAACTCATCTGAGCCGGAATAAAAATCTGATATGAAGTGATCGTTAAATGATTTAAGTCCATATCGTAATGATTTGGATGATTTTGAAGCAATTAAAACAGATGCTAAAGGATATTTTTTATCATGTTGAATAAGTAGAACGGCTCTATCCATTTGAATTTCACGTACTTCGCCCTTCTTTAAAACTTCATCTAATATACTTCCTATTGCCTGGAGTACCATAGAAAAAATATTTTCTTCTACTTCTCCTATTTTAGCCCAATCATATTTGAAAACTGCAATTCCAGTATTAGTATCAACTACTAAAACTCTATATGCTTTGAAAGGTAGAATGTAAATAATTTTTGGTTCCTTCCAAATTATTATTATAGTAATTAATCCGCCTATACTATGAATAATGAATGCGATTGGATTAAATAATTTTATAAAAGACCCCAACGCATACATGGCAGCTGTAACAATAGAAAATAAAATACTACCAAATAAAAGAAGATTTACTAAGCGCTTTAATTCTAATGGTGCTTTTTTCCATGTTTGATAACTCCAACTAAGATAGAAAAAAGCATAATACAGAAGGAAAATGATCTGAAAAATACGAAATACACCTCTACTATGAACCCCATAACCATCAATTATAACCATCCCATCTGGTAAAAAAGCAAAAACTAATAAGAAAATTTCAATTACAATCAAAACTGTAATCTTTATAGGACTTACATTTTCTTTTTTGATAAGCTCAAGAAAAATAATGATACAGGGAACTCCTAAACATTGGGGAATGAATGCAATAGCCATTAGCAGTGTAGAATAAAAAAAATGAGCCGCAGCATCTAAGAACCAAAATCCTGAAAAGAGAAACCAATTTATAGCAAATAAAAGTATAAGACTATTTTTTCTATTTATCGCATAAAGAAGGGTAATTATACCACAAATGAATAACAATATTCCCGAAATAGATGCTGAAAAAACCAACAATAGATTTTCAATACTCACCATAGCTTTATTATCACTTGAAATAATAATTATTGTTTTATAGATTGTATCTTGTAGAAAGATTTACAAATCAGCCATGCTAATATGAATTGAACAATTAAAATAATGATTG
>JBHLNY010000130.1:7018-9291 GCA_048941065.1 Promethearchaeota archaeon | reverse complement strand
GGCATATCTCTGCGTCTAACCTCAATACCCCTCACTTTTACTTCACCATCACTCTTTATCCCCCAATAATGACTAAGTGCAGGAACGTCTCGTTCTGCTCGAGAAGGAAGGAAAACTATGGTGTCAAATCGCCCATCCCAACTCATAGGAATGCCCGTCTTTTCTGTTATCTCATGAGCTATTTTCTTGGTTATTTTTTCGAATTCTTCAGGCGATCTTCCTTTTTTATCTTGGAGCCACATTGAATCTACGATTCCATGAACTACTTTGCAGCCATACTCCTCGGCAATCTCAGCAGAACGCATAAGAAACTCCCGTGCAAATGCACAGACCGTTTGATGAGCCTCAATTTTACCAAAGCGAGCATTCTTAAAGCCTAAATATCCGAAACTAACAACAAGTACCCATTTCAATGCAATATCTGTAAACTTATACCTTTGCTCTCCCGTTCTTTTTACATATTCTTTGCATTCCAACCTTTTTCTTAACGGCAAGCTGATCGACTTTGAAATAATTCCTTCTCTCTTAGAGCAGATATGAAAATTCAATCCTGGAACTTTTATCCCTGTACCATCGTCTTTACAACATTTGCAATTTAGAGTTTCCGAAGAAATATTAAAATTTGCCATTAAGGAAGGATACATCGAGGAGAAGTCTAATTCTACCACTTGGTCAAAAACTCCAATAAGTGGCTCGAAGATATGTCCACCTCTATCACCTATGATAAGCTCCATCCCTGTCCTAAAATCTTCAGGACTTTTTTTGAAGGGAGGAATTAAATGATCAAGTTTGTATGCATTATAGAATTGTATTGACTGAAGTGCCCCTCCAATTGTTACCCGACATAATCTTTGAAGTGGAACACGGGAAACACGAGCAACTTCAATCACTCCAGGAATATTTCCCTCACTAAAATGTAGGCTCCCATAAGTTGTTGTATCTAAGTGAAATCTGCCAGTGAAATACACCTGGGTTTTTGAACGTCGCATTATTATCCCATAGGACATATAATGATCTGATCCACCAGATAGCTCAAAAATACAATTCTTTAATGGTGTTTTCGTGCGGGAAAAGTAAAGACTTCTTGATACCTGATTGATGGATGCTCGTGCTGCCAAGTAGGGAAATACAAATTCGTCTCCTCCATGGGTAAGAATGATATCAGGATCCAACCTCTCGATTATTCTGCTCATTGACTTTAGAATTTCAGCTTCATTCGAGTTATCAATGCGAAATTTTCTTTTTTTCTGCCCATCTGCCCTTGGGATGTTACTATTTTCATCCTTCTCGACAATGCTAATTTCTGCGTATTCAAGAGAGTCGTTATAATAAGCTCTTAACCCCTGCTGTTTCACTTTGATATCTAACCATATCGCTTTTAGAGGAGGTAAATCATAAAAAAGTTCTTCATTATCATCGTTTAGCTCTAATGATGCTAACTTCATTATACTCTTGTTGTTTTTACCTTTCACAGCTTTTGTCCTGAAACTGCAAAGTGACATCGGAAATATGTCGTTTACGTAAAAATACATTTGCGAGATTGGGAGATCTGTATTATATAAAGTAAAAAGACCTATTTTGTTGACTTCTTGAATTGTTTTTTTAAACACCGCAGGTTTTGCAACTGAGACTCCTAAGATTTTTCTCTTTTTATGGTCTTCCAGCTTGACATACTTTTCGCATATTCTTACACGTGTTACATTCGGATGCCCCTCTAAGATTTCTTTAAATCTTTTAAAGTCAGAGCCTGTCTTTTTCCTTGGCACCGCGAAAAACTCGGGATGAAACTCGTCAAGTATTTCTACGATTCTTTGTTCATTGACAGTCTTTACCCAAAGAATCACTCCCTCTCCATAGGTTGACACATCTAAAAGCCATCCATTAAATTGCTCTTGACAAATCATTTAATCTTTTCCTTTGATCAATTCTTCCAATTCTTTTACCTTTTTTTCTAACTTCTCAATTTTTTTTTCCTGCTCAATTGCAAAAGAAATGAAAAGAATTTCGGAGAGCATAGGGCGAGCACTTAAACTCCCAGCATCAGCATGAATTCGTGCAAAATTCATTAATTTGTCGAATATCTCTTGTTCTCTTGGCCTCAGAGCTCTTTTAAAATCTTTCCAACTTTCAATTTCATGCTCCAATGCAGGTCTAAAAGAAGGGACAGTCCTACCCATGAAAAAACAACCATAATAAGTAGTTTTCTGTAAGATTTAAAAAAAAATACATTGACAGTTTTTCGGTTTTTGTTGTGGGACGATAATTAATTCTTT
>JBHLNY010000130.1:0-6918 GCA_048941065.1 Promethearchaeota archaeon | reverse complement strand
TAATAATTTTCTTTTGGCTTGATATTGTATCTTAATTTGGTGATTAGTGAGCTAATATCGGATAAAAAAGGTTTTAAATTATTTTATTTAATACTAATTAAACTAAGAGGGGTATATTTTTTGACTGAAGAATTGAAAAGATGGCATGCACCATGCGGAATATATTGTAAAAGATGCCCTGGTATAGAAGCATTTAACTGTAAAGGATGTAGAGAACAAAAAGGGCAAATACTAAAATTTCCGGTATGTAAAACTTATAAATGCGCTATAAATAAAGGACATGATTTTTGTTATCAATGTGAGGATTTCCCTTGCGAAATGCTACAACCAATTGTTAATTTCGAAATTTTTCTCCCTCATAATTCTAAGGTATATAATTCTGCTATGATACATAAGCTAGGGTTAGAAGAATGGAACAAAATATGTGAGGAAAAATCTACTCTTTATTATCAAGCAAAGAAAGTAAGGTATGGCGGTGATCCTCTTACATTAGAAAAAAAGGACCCAGATATGTATAAAAAAAAGAAAAAAACCTAAAACCACACATCTAAAGTCATATTTCTTGAAGGAACTTTCTTCTTTGGTTCACGAGGTTTCCATTTCAATAATCGATTTTCTGGCAAGTAAGGATGTTGGATGAGATTATATCCTACAAATCGCTCATCGTCTCTTATCAATACTAGCACCTTTCCAAAATGAGCAAGAATTTTTCCCCCTTTAGGTCTGAAAAGGGAATATTCGCTTAAAGGCGAAGTTAAAATGATTAATGGGTTTGCTTTTGAGAGCATTCTCTTAATTCCGTCTATTGCTCTGAGCAAATCTTCGAAAGTTTGCTTTTCATAACTGGGCCATAACTTTGTTATCCCTGAGATTAATACAACTTTAATATTTTCAAGTTTATCAAGACGATTCTCTAAGATCTCAACAAGTTGGTCCCACGTAAAAGCACGGGAAATAAGTATGTTTTCTAAGACTTTTCGAGGTGATAACTTCTGCAAAACTGCAAACTTGCTTACATTATAAGGATTAAATCGATTGTTAACATCAACAAAGGCTACTTTAATATCATCTCCAAAACCTCCATTGTTAAATGATTTTTGAGCAATAACAGAAGTTGTCAATAAGATATTAGAAGTGATCTTCTTATCTCCATAGAGTAAATAAATTAAATCTCGGTGAAACCCTCCGGTAAGTAATTCATCTAGTGTTTTGTCTCCACTTGAAATGAGTGGAAAACGAGTATTCTTTTTATATACCTTAAATCCTGAATCAAACGTCATCATATAGACTAGTGAAATATCAAAATAAAACATGAATACACCGACAATTTTCTAATTCATGCATATTTTGTATATTCTATAATAAGATCATACCTTTCTGTAAGAATGGAGGTACTGTTAAAAGAAAAATCCTTTCATGGAGACAGAGAGAGGAGAGTGAAAGTAAAAGTAAAAAAGACTCAATTTAAATTATTTTGATTCTCTCATTGGAGAATATATCTAATTATTTAGTTTGTTCATAACAAGTTCTACAACTCTTGGGAAAACTTCGCCTATCTTTTTATGAATTACAACTTCAGCTGATTTATCTATATCTGTTTCTTGAATATTAATAATTGCTAATTTTGCTCCTTGTGAGAGAACTTTATGAGGATAGAAAGCTGCCGGATAAACAATTAGAGAGCTTCCTAAAACAATCATTAGATCACAGTTTACAATCATTTGTTCTGCAGCTCGTAATGTATCAGATTCAAGTGGTTCTCCAAAAAAAATAGCATTGGGTTTTAACAGACCATTACAATCTTCACATGAGGGAACCTTCCTTTCTTTCAAAAATTGATTTATCATTTTTGTTATTGGATAAACTTTTTTACACCTCATGCACTTGGCTTCGTTTACTGTCCCATGTAATTCTACTATATTTTTAGTCTTCGCTTTATAGTGTAAGCCATCTATATTTTGTGTGAGAATTCCCTTTAATTTCCCTAATTTCTGTAACTTAGTTAAAGCTTTATGCCCCTTATTAGGTTTAGCTTTAAATATCTGTAAACCCATTTCTAACATAAATCCTAAATTCTTACCGGTATCTGCTACATATGAATGAATCGAGGCAAATTCATTAGGATCTACTTTAGTCCATAATCCAGATTCAGGGCTTCTAAAATCAGCAATACCACTCTCTGTACTCATACCCGCGCCTGTTAATGCTACAATACTTTTTGAGTCCAAAATTAGTTGAACAAGAGTTTTAATATTTTCCTCCAAACTCTTCATATTAAAAATGCTCCAAAAAAGTACATAAAGAAAAAAATTAATAACTCTTATTTGTATTTATTGAATATAATATAATAATATAATGAATATATCAGTTTATAAACTATAAATTAATAAGATTAAATTTTTTAATGAAAATCAGCATTTAATTGATCATACAAACCCAAATGGTGATAAAATTAACCCAAATTACCAAGTCATTCATATATAAGGTTTGCGTCTGTGGCGATGGAGGAGTAGGCAAAACTTCCCTCGTTTTACGATATTGTGAAAATTCTTTTAAAGAAAATTACATTATGACTATTGGGTCAAACTTTTCGACAAAAACAGTAGATTTAGAGGAATATCCAAACTATACTGTCAAACTTCAATTGTGGGATTTGGCAGGCCAGAAACATTTCTCCTTTGTAAGGCCTCCCTTTTATAGAGGTGCTACTGCTATCATTTATGTTTTTGATTTAACAAGGAGGAGCTCCTTCTCTAATCTCCTTAATTGGAAGGATGAAGTAGAAAAAGTAATTGGACAAGGAAAACCCACTGTTCTTGTTGGGAATAAAATAGACATAGCTAATCAAGGAGCAAGAGAAGTTGGAGAACAAGACGGAAGATCTCTTAAAGATGAACTAGGAGCTATAAGATATTTTGAGACTAGTGCTAAAGATGGTATTATGATTGAGCCTGTATTTAAAGACGTGACACTAGCAATTCTGAGGGCTTCAGATAAAATTTAAAAAATTAATTTGTTATAAACATTAAATTCTTATTCATTAGTTAATTGTTAAATATCAAATGTTGTAAATTTCAAAAAAACCAAATTAATATAAGGAGATTGATAAGTAAGTATGTTTGGAGGCGGACAAGTAAAATATGACAGAGCTCTTACAGTATTTAGTCCAGAGGGGCGTTTATTTCAAGTAGAATATGCTTTGGAGGCAGTTAGGCGAGGTACTTTAGCAGTGGCAGTAAAATCTAAGAAAGATGTGTGTTTAGTAGCTCAAATTAAAATCCCTTCTAATTTAATGGATGGTGACTCAATTGATAAAATCTTTCAAGTTGATGAACATATAGGTGTAGCAATTTCTGGATTACACGCTGATTCACGAGCACTAATCAATTATGCGAGAGTCCAAGCTCAATCATTTAGGCTAACCTATGATGAACCGGTTCGATTGAATATGCTAGTTAAATCAATTGCAGATATGTGTCAAATTTACACCCAGTACGGTGGAATAAGACCTTTTGGTTGTGCTTTATTCTTTATTGGTATTGATCCTGCGGGTACTCAAATATTTACGACATCCCCAAGCGGAATTTATCGTACATTCAAGGCCTATGCACTTGGGAGTGGTGAAGCAACGGCAAGAGAATATCTTACAAATAATTATAAACCCGATATGTCATTTGAGGAGATCATTGATTTGTCATTAAAGTCGCTTAAAGAATCGATAGATGAAGAAATGACAAAAGAAACTATTAGATTATCTTATATTAGATCTGAAGATAAAAGATTTATTATGGCGGAGAAGTCAGAAATTGAACAATATCTAAGCCTACTTTAAATTTGAAGACCTTTACTAGTTATTTGCTATTTTTTAAATATAAAAGATCTTATAAAGCATATTTTTTAATATTAATTTAAGGAAAAGTATAAAGCGTTTTCTTATTAGGAACTAAGATTAGTGTGTAGAATAAATGGGGAAAAAAAAGAAGATTCGAGAAGAATTTGATGAAACTTTTAAATCCGGGGATGAAAGAGCAATTAAAAAAATGTTAGAAAAGAATCCTTGGTTATTAGATGAAGTTTCACAAAATTTGGATGCTGGAATGTCAGAACAAAACCAAGTTATTGCTGCTTTAGGAGTAATGGGAGATGAATTAGGAGGACCTGTTCCAATTGATGAAATCGTGTTTAGTTTACGGGTTGATTTTAACATTCGGAAAGCTGAGGCAGAAGTATTAGAGATTTTAAAAAACATAGAGACTTTAAATCTTGTAAAGCGTGAATCCAATGGTTGGAGTTTAACTTTTGAGGGAGGAAAAATTTGTGACGATTACCTTAATAAAAGTCTTGGAGATATAGAATTATAATTACTTAAATTTTTATGTTTGATATACGATTTTTAAATTGTAACTATATAGTATATTTAATTAAAACAGGATTTTAAGATAATAATTTCATTTTTAATTCTTTTTAACAATAGTTGAGTTTTATGGATGAAAAAAATAATGAAGAATTCGATGAGAATGAATTTGATCCTACAAAGGAAGCTTTTTTTTCGGATCTAATCGAAATGGAAGAGGAAATCTCCTCTGAAGCTTATGATTTAGTTGAACATGCTTTAAATTTGATTGCTTCAAAATATTATGATGATGGTATTGAGACATTGCGACAAGCAATTGGTTTATATAGTCAAATTAACAGGAAAGATGAAGTCAAAGCAATTAATGAAAAAATATCTGAAATCTATATTCTTAAAGAACAAGCATTTCGAGAAATTGAAACTAAACCTAAAGAAGAGACTACTGAATTGGAAATACCGAAATTTACTGAAGAAATTGAAATACCACAAAAAATCGAACCAGAACAAGTTGAGCTAGATAAATCTTATGAAACAGAAAAATTAATATCAGAGGCACAGAAGCTAGTAACGATAGAAGATTTTGAAGGAGCTCTTGATAAATATGATGAAGCGATTATAATATTTGAAGAAATTGATAAACCCAATGAAATTGAAAGAGTCTATAAACTAATTGAAGATTGTTATAATAAAAAATTGGAATTTCTGCGGAGAATTAAAAAAGAAGAAGTTTCAGAAGGAATAGGAACTGAAATGAAAGAAGAAATTCCTAAAGGGGAGGAAACCCTAAAACAAGATAAAGTTAAAACCTACCTCGAAGCTAAAAAACATGAAGAGGAACTTTCAACAAGAGCCTATGATCTGTTAGGACAAGCTACAGAACTAGCTAAAAATCACCAATATGATGAATCTTTGGAATTATATGAAGAAGGACTTAATTTATTTAATGAATTAGATTGGCAATATGAAATTGAAAAAGTCCGTACAACCATTGAACAATTGGAAAAGGAAAAAGAGCTATATTTAAAAGAGTTAGACAGAACTAAATTAGAAAAAGAGAAAGAATTGAAACTTAAAGCAAAACAAGAAGCCATCTTAGAAAAACAGGTAAAAGAAGTAGAGAAACAACAAGAAATTGCGAAAATGGAGAAAGTAAAAGAGCTTGAAATACAGAAATTGGAAGATGATTATTTTCAAGCCCAAATTGCAAATACAGTTAATGAGGCAGATAAGTTGGCAAGGGAATATGAAGTTTCTATGAAAAAAGCTTTAAAGAAAGGAATGATTGTAGAACAATCACCTTATCCTGAAATTATTCAAATATATGAAAATGTTCGAAAATTATTAATTGAAAAAGGTTGGAAAGACCAAGTACCGATTTATACTAATCAAATTAATCTCTATTATGAAAAATTAGAAAAAGATAAGAAATTAAGGCAAATTGAAGCAGAAAAATTAGTAAAGCAAAAAGCTATTGAAGAAATGCTGAAAATTAAAGAAGAAAACACTCAGGTGGTTTATGATGTCGATAAAGCAAGAGTAGTTGAAGAAACTGAAAAGAAAGAAATGGAAATCCAAAATTTCATAATAAAAATCGATGAAATGGTTAACAATGCTGAGAGAGAAGCAAGAGAATATGAAATAGCTCTAAGAAAGGGTCAATTCGAAACAAAATGTCCTTATCCTGATATTATTAGCACATATCAGCAAGTTAGAAATATGCTATTAGAAAAAGGTTTAAAAGACGATGCTGTTATTTACACAACTCAAATTCAAGCATATAAAGAAAAACTAGAAAAAGATAGAAGATTACGCGAAATAGAGGCTCAAAAAGTTATAAAACAAAAAGAAGTCGAGGAAATGCATAAGATAGAAAAAGAAATCAAACCTATAAAACCTGAAAAAGGGAAACTGGTTGAAGAACGGAAGTTTGAAGAATCTATAACGAAAATGGTGAATGAGGCTGAAAGATTGGCCAGAGATTATGAAATGGCACTGAAAAAAGCTAAAAATAAGGTAGAGATAATAGAAAAAAATCCATACACCGAGGTTATTGAAAAATACAAAATTATTAAAGAAAAACTTTATGCTAGGGGTTGGAAGGAACAAGCCGAAATATATACTAATCAAATTAAGATCTATCAAGAAAAATTAGAAAAAGATAAAAAATTAAGGGAAATAGAACTCCTGAAATTACAGAAGGAGAAAGCCTTAGATGAACTTTATAAGGTTCAAAAAATTAAGAAAGAAGTTCCTCCCAAACGGAAGGATCTAGCAGCCATTGAAAAGGAGAAAGAGGAAGATGAATTTGAGAATTATATAACTGAAATGGTTGATAAAGCAGAAAAATTAGCTAGAGATTATGAGATTTCATTAAAGAAGGCTAAAAGTAAAGCAAAAATTATAAAAGAAACGCCTTATCCTGAAATAATAGAGATATATAAACAGATTAGGGAGAAGGTATACACAAGAGGGTGGAAGGAACAAGCAGAAATATATACTAATCAAATTAAGATCTATCAAGAGAAATTGGAAAAAGACAAGAAGTTATTGGAAATTGAACTTCA
>JBHLNY010000129.1:0-9368 GCA_048941065.1 Promethearchaeota archaeon | reverse complement strand
AAGGATCTTTTGGAAGCATGTCCATATAAGTTCCTATATCAGCAGGATTTTTATCTTTTGTAATAAAGAACCATTCTAACTCAGGTCTGGTTTTAAAAGAATAACCATATGATTTGGCTTTATTAATAACTTTCCTTAGAATTCCACGAGGACATGTTGGATATGGTTTCCCTTTATTATCGGTTAAATCACAAATAAATCTCGCAACTCTAGAGTTAAAAGGGAGTATTGCAAAGGTACTAAAATCAGGAATAGCTCGCATATCACTTTGTTCCGTTTTAAGAAATCCTAGACTTGATCCATCTACTCCTGTTCCATTCTGCATCTCATCCCAAATGTTAGTAGGAAACTCAACAGCTTTAAATTCACCAGATATTGTTGTAAATTGAAATTGAATGTAATCTATTTTATTTTCTTCAAAGATTTTGTTAAAATCTGTCATAACCTTCATTCGTCTATTTTTCCTTTTTGAGATATACGTTTTAATCTTAATGTTATTTACTTAAAACTAACTTTGCAAAATACTCAAAATCTCTATTATATGACTTTTCAGCATCTTTAGAGATTTTGGTAAAAACACATCCTGGTAATTGATACATTGAAAGATGATATTCTATACATTCGCAACATTTTCCTCTTCTGCTACAATCATAAGTACATGAACAATTTCTTTTATTTTCTTCTTGATTACATTCTATCATAACTCTATCGATTACCTTGTATATCAGTATAAAAATTAATGATTTAAATTAATCATGCTTTAAAAAAATTAAAATATATGGAAAAGAGTGGGAAAAATATTATAGATAAATTATTGCTTTCTGAAACTTTAATATTTTTCGTTCAATTATTTACATTTAATAATTAATCATCTAAAATTAAAGTTTTAAGGTAGCCGTTGAATGCAGAATGAAATAACACAATCATCTGATCTATTAGATGAAAATGGTGAATTACTCCAAAAAGGATGGGCTCGTAAGTTATTGCTTAAATATGATCGTTCGAAAATAAAAGCTGGATGGGCGAGGATTAAAGAATGGGATTATTATGCAATTTTAAATCCAAATTATGGTATAACATTTACATTTTCAGATTTAGGATATGCAGGACTTATTGCTGTTGTATGGCTAGATTTTAAAAAGAAGAATTATATTACAGACCAAATTATGGTTTGGTTCACTAAAGGACATTTGAATTTACCAAGCAGTTCTGAAACTGGTGATATCACCTTCTCTGATAAGGGGATAGATTTATTATTCAAAAAAGAAAAAGATTCACGTACTCTTAAGTTTGATTTTCTTAATTTTGATAACGGGCGAGGAATTAAAGCAAATTTAGTATTATACCAAGATCCAAAAACCGAGACAATGGTAATTGCTACACCTTGGAAAGAGAACCCAACAAGATTTTACTATAATCAAAAAATTAATTGTATGCCCACACAGGGATTTGTACAATTAGGTAATCAGAAATATGATTTTACGGATAATAATAGCTTTGGAGTTTTGGATTGGGGAAGAGGTGTATGGACATATAAAAATACATGGTATTGGGGATCTGCTTCGGGAAAATTGGAAAATATCCTAATTGGATGGAATATTGGTTACGGTTTCAGTGATAGATCCTATGCAAGTGAAAATGTGATCTTTTATAATGGCAAAGCACACAAATTAGATCAAATTACCTTTCATTTCGACCCTGAAGATTACTTAAAACCATGGAAATTTACTAGCAATGATGGTCGTTTCGAGATGAATTTTAAACCTTTATTCGACAGAAATTCAAAAATCAACTTTCTTGTTATAAAAAGCATTCAACACCAAGTTTTTGGATATTATTCAGGAGACCTAATCCTTGATGATGGATCGAAAATTCATATAAAACAGATGTTAGGTTTCGCAGAAGAAGTATTTAACAAATGGTAAATCAATATTTTAATTTTAGAATTTAAAAAATAAATTCCTTATTCTACTAAACTAAATGTTCCTTCGATTTCACCACAATTGGGGCATTCTTCTGGAATATCATCTAGTTCAAACTCAAATCCACATTTGTCACATTGCCAAACCAAGAAAATTTACCCCATTTGGATGATTTAAATTTAAGTGGATTAATAATAAAAAAAATTTAAATTTTTTTGCAAATAATCTTTCTTCTATTATTTTTAGTTGCTAATTCCCTCTTTTTTAGACATTTGTACTTGTTTTGCGTGATTATAAAAAATAGAAATTTCTTCTTGTGTTAAGGTAATTTCTGCAGCTTTAGCATTAGCTTCTATATGTTCTATTTTAAATGCTTTTGGAATAGTAATTACATTTTCATGATTTATTAACCAAGCGATTGCTAATTGCTGTATTGTTGCATTATGAAATTGCGCAACTTTCTCTAGTTTATCCCGAATTCTGCCAGACAAATTTGAATATCCATTATGAGCTAAAGGACTATAAGCTGTCATAACAATTCCTTTTTTCTGATAATATGGTAAAGAATTATGAATGTGGTTTTGATTAGTTAAGTTAGCATGAACTTGATTATTAACTAATTCAACCTTTTTAAGAGCTAGTTGTGCTTTTTTAAATTGGTCAATTGAGAAATTACTTACACCAATATATCTGGATCTTCCTTCATTAACAAGCTCTTCTAGAACTCTCATCTGCTTCTTAATTGGAACAAATGGAGATGGCCAATGAATCAAATAGAGATCAAAATAGTTAATACCTAATCTCTTCAAACTGTTGTAAGCAGCTTTCTTCATCGTCTTATACCGTATATGCATAGGAAATAATTTACTAGTTATAAAAAGGTCATCTCTATCATACTCAGCAATAATTTCGCCAATAATTTTCTCAGAAGTACCACGACCATAAAATTCTGCTGTATCAATATGAGTTAAACCAAGTTCTATCCCCCGTCTTATAGAATTTTTCCATTCCTCATAGTATGCTTTATTCTTTCTACTTTTAATACCCCAAGTACCCTGTCCTATTATCGGAATTTTTTCACCTGTATTTCCTAGATAAATCTTTCTCATGCTTAAATAAAAAAAATTAGAAAATTTATTAATACTCGTTTTAAGTCATTGAACTTTATTCCAATCCATTGAAATTTCTTAATATTTTCTTTAAAATCATTTATAAATTATAAAATGAGAAGAATTAGGTAATATTTTTATAAATTTAGATTTACCGTAATATGAACAAATCATTAATGAAATTTCTTTTTGAATTGTAATTTAAACCACTTCCATAAATTTTTACCTAGATTCCATTAAATTTACCGATAAATTTTAGAGTTTACCGGCAATTTACAGTACAAGCTTTATATTCAAACTTAACTATGTAAATTTTGATTAATATTAAATTGATATTAATCGAAAATAAATTATAAGAAATGGCGAAAAATAATGCGCAAAAAATTGATTAAAATAAACATTTTGATAATTCTTCTGGTTACATCTATCATTTTCCCGATTTTTGCTACTTCAGCTAAAAAGAAAGTTTGGTATCTCACATATCCAATTTATATTAATGAATCCATCGATGGCTTAAAATGGGCAGATTGGGCTAACCAACCTTGGTGTAAGGGATCAGGTACAGAAGAAAATCCATACATGATTAAAGATCTAACAATTGAGGCAAGTGGATCTTTTTTCGCGATGATGATTGAAGGATCAAGCGCTCATTTCAAGATAATGAAGTGTACTTTCCGTAACATAGGAGGGGAAGGAACTGCAGCGCTCATATTGCTCGGAACGCAAAATGGAGTCATCTTTAAAAATACATTTTATGGAAGCAACACGGGAATCGCCTTAATTGGATCGGAGAATAACGCGATCCAGAAGAATCTGTGTTATGAAAATACTGTCGTGGGGATTTACAACCAATGGGGTATGTTTAATAATATTACACAAAACGACTGTAAGAACAACGAAAACGGAATCGTGATTGAATCAGCCCATAAAACAATAATAGAAAAAAACGACTGTACAGGGAACGGTTTAACAGGCATTGCATTGATAACTCAGAATGAGGAAAATACTCCTAAAGATAACATCATTTATGCAAATAAGGTAGAGAACAATCAAGTGGGAATTTACTTAGGTGATGCGGATAAAAACGATATTATTAGAAACACAGTTGCACAAAACACGTACGGTATCATGTTTGACTTTGGATCCCAAGAAAATACTGTATATCATAATAACATCCTTGATAATGGCTTGCAAGCAATCGATTTTCAACCATCCATGAATAATTGGCATCATCCTTTTATGCTAGAAGGAAATTACTGGTCAGATTATACAGGTATGGATAGTGACGGTGATGGTATAGGAGATACGGAGTGGCCCGAGATTGGATTTGATGCATATCCTTTCATGGTAAAGAATGGTTGGGATATTTTTACTGCTAAAGAGGAAGAAATACTAAATACGTTTTTCGATCCCGATTCTAATCGGTTTCCTGGCCAAGTTCAGGCCAATGAGACGATTTACTTAATTTTTGGAATGAAACAAGTATTTTCAGAAAGAATAAACGGATTATTCTTCCCCCCATATACAACTCAATTTTTATTTTTTGGAACGCATGAAATGCAAGGTAGTCTTTGGTATTTCGATGAGATAGTGGGGGGAGCGCCTGGTCTTACCCAATTTTTCTATATAGTATTCCCACCAAATTTTTTCACTGATATAGGTTTTCCTCTAGGGTGGTATGAGTTTTATATACAAGTTAGTTTCTATAACGACGGGATACAGCAAGATACGACGATTGGACCCTACTATTTTGAATTAGTCTAATAATGGCTCATCAGAGCCAATTTTTTTTTTATTTATAAAATTTATATAAAAAATAAAAGAGTATAATTTTAGTATTGTTTTAAATATTTAAACACTATATGCAAATCTGTTAGTCTATCAATAGGTTTAATTATGATATCCTCTGCTCCTGTTTTAGTTAAGATATCCTGCTTTTTATCATTAGAAACAATTGCAGATATTAAAATTATTGGAATGGAGCTATACTCACCTTTAGCTTTTATTATTTGGCAAAATTTATCTCCATTGATATTACTTGTTTTCAAGTTTATATCAACCAAGATAGCTTTAGGAGTTGATGTTTTTAATAAATAAAAAGCCTCCTCGGATGTTTCTACTGATTTAATATTGATCCCTTTCTGTGAGAAAAATGTATCAATAGTTTTCCGTTCAAGTTCATTATCTTCGATATATAAAACATCAATCTTTTTCACAAATCTTACAATTTTTGGTTGCTCAAAATGATGCTTTACTGAATCTTCTATTCCTTCGAGAGCTTCTTTAATATTTTTTATCATTTCTAACATACTTTCACGTTCATCAAAACAATTTTCCAACATTAAAATTGAAAGCTTAAGAGGTGAAAGTTTTTGCTTCAATTCTTCATAAAAACCGTTATCTTCTTCATACACATCAATAGCTTTACTAATAAACTTATAGAAATACTTTTCGTCATATTCCATTAAAGGATCTAGTGTTTTCTTCTGAGCTACTGCGTTTATATAATCAATATGTTTATCAACGAAAGTTCTTATAAGGCGAGCCTGGTTATTAATTTTGAATTCTTCCATAAAATCTTTTAACTTAGCGTCAAGATTGGGTTCTACATAAGAATACCATTTAATATCCTTCCTTACTTTTTGTAATTCCTTGTTTTTACTATTTTGATTAACTTTTACTCACCACCTTTTATTATTTTTGATTTTTTCTATAAATATAATTATATACTTCTTTTTACCATGCTTTTGGGATTGTAATTATGAAATTGCTCCCTTTAGAAGAGTCTCCTCTTATTCGATCTTCAATCCATATTTTGCCCTCCCACAAATTAAGTAGAATAGCAACAAGAGATAGCCCGATACCCATACCTTTGGACTCTTTGCTCTTTTTATGCCCTTCTCGAAGGATTTCATACTTATCTGTAGCATCTATACCAATCCCATTATCTTTAAATTCTAATTTTATGAATTTCTTGTTTAATTCTATTATTTCTGATATTGAAACTTTAATTTGGACTAATTTGTTTTTGTTATATCTAATTGCGTTTATAAATATATTCTCAAATACATCAAGGAGTAAATTGTTAGCACTTACGTAGATTGAATTAGCCTTAGAGTTAATCTTAATTTCGATTCTTCTACGTGGAAAATTTGCTTGAGCAAATCGAACTGCCTTATTCAAATTTTTTAAGAGATTTACTGGTTCTAAAAGCATTATAGATTCTTCTAATTCAGAAAGTTTTCTAAAATTTCTTACTAGTTTCTTCCCTCGATTTATTTGTTCTTCAATAAGTTTAAAATATTCAAGTATTTCCTCGTTTCTAGGTTCTTTTAGTAACATTATACATAATTCAAATGCATTGCTAATTGAATGAAATAAGTTTGAAATATCATGAATAAATAATCCTTTAAAGCATTTAGCTCTAATATAGACTTCATCATATGTATTATCCATCTGCATGATGTTTTTCTCTCCTATTTTTTATGTTATCTAAATATTATTACATAAAAACTTCGTTATATAGTTACTACCACACAACTTTCCACGAAGTTCGAATCAATTAAGTAACAAAAAATATAAAAATAGAATAACTTATTTGAAGAGCGTACCAATACGATCTTCTATTTTAAACCTTACATCTCTTAAAATGTTATTCAGAAATAATAGCAATTATTTTCTTGAATATTTCTTGATAATTCTGGCGAGTTAAAGTAAATAATACTACTTCTGGTATCTTGAGAAGATAATCCTTTAGTGGATGCTGTATTCTTTGACCAATTGTTGCTATTATTTTAATATCTGAATGAAAAAATTTTTTGATTAGATTTTGAAAATTTTTAGAGAAAAGCTCCATTTTCCCTATCTCATCGATTATTATTATATCAACTACTTTAGGATCAATATCTTCTAATTTTGAAATTAATTTATCGAATTCCTCTATAAAAATACAATACCTCCCTAACTTATATTTTGTTTTATAGTTGCCAATTCTTGCCAATTTTCCTATTTCATTTGTCTTAATGCTTTCGAAATCAAAACCTATTCGATTATCATCTTTTCGAACTTCTGGAGTTAAAAAGCCATGAATTTTATAATTACGATTATGGAAATGTTCTATCAATTTTACAATTAAAGTCGATTTACCACTTCGAGGTGGACCAGTTATAAGGATCTTTCTATTCATTTAATTGATAAATCAAAATTTTAAATATTGTAAGAATTTAAATGAAATTATAAAATAATTAATTAATTGTTTTTTAAAAATTACAAAGAGAGATGAAAAAATGAAAAGTTCTACATTTACTTTTACAGATCAAGATGGAATTAAAATTTTTGTATATAAATGGGAACCAGATACACCACCTAAAGCTGCCATCCAATTTATTCATGGGTTGGCAGAACATGCTAAAAGATATGGCCGTGTAGCAGAAGCTTTATGTAATGAAGGATATATTTGTTTTGCTAATGACACGCGAGGTCATGGAATGACTGCGGGTGATTTAACTGAAGCATCTTTAGAAGGGAATGCTGGAGTTTTAGGACCCAATGGATGGACAGGGGTGGTAAATGATGTTTTTGAGCTATCAAAAATTATAAAGAAAGAAAATCCCAATATTCCATTATTTTTGATAGGACATTCTTGGGGTGCTATGATTGCACAAGATTATATCCAAGAATGGGGAAATGAAATCAAAGGCTGCATTCTCAGTGGTACTAATGGAAAAGTAAGAGCATTAGTACTTAAAGCAGGGAAAGTGATAGTTAAAGGCGAGATAAAAAAATTAGGACTAACTGCTCCTAGTGAAAAAATGCATAATATGAATTTTAAATCATACAATCATGATTGGCAACAAGAAGAAGGTGCAACTGGATTTGAATGGCTTAGCAGAGATAAAGAGGAAGTTCAAAAGTATATTGATGACCCTTGGTGTGGATTCATCAGCCCTGCAACCTTATGGTTAGAATTTATTAACGGGAGTAAAAAAATATATGATGAAGAGAATGAACAAAAGATACCAAAAGATTTGCCAATTTATTTTATTTCAGGTTCTTTATGTCCCGTCGGAAATAAAACTAAAGGAGTCATGGCAATGATAAATCGTCTTAAAAAATATGGAGTTAAAGATGTTTCTTATAAGTTTTATCAAGATGCCCGACATGAATTATTTAATGAAATTAATCGTGAAGAAGTCTTTAAAGATGTAATAAATTGGTTAGATTCTCACATATAATAATTATATTCTTTATAAAAATCTATTTTTTTAAATTATTTAATGAAAATCTATTTATTTAATTCCTTAAATTTTAATAATAATTCTTTTTGTTTATCAGAAATTTTTTCAGGTACTTTAATATTCACTATGATATATTGATCTCCTCTTTCTCTTCCATGTATATGAGTAACACCACTTTTTTTAATCCGAAATTCGGTACCAGGTTGCGTTCCTGGTGGGATTGTTAATTCTTTTTCAGTAATTTTGTTTTGCTTATAATCTAATGTAGGTACTTTTATTTTTTCACCTAAAATTGCAGTTACTACATCCACATCAACTGGTGTATAAAGATCATATCCACGTCGTATAAAGTTTTCATTTTCCTTAATCCTAATACCTAAATATAAGTCTCCAGGAATTGCATTAACTGAAGGTACATGCCCTGCTCCTTGAACCTTTAGATGAATCCCATCTTCTACTCCAGGAGGTATATTAACATGAATTGTTTTTTGCTCAGGAACTACCTTTTTACCATTACATACCTTACATTTCTTCTCGATCACTTTTCCTGTCCCATTACAAGTATAGCAATCTGACTCTCGAATGATTGTACCAAACCCAGATTGTGTCATCTTCCTAATTCGCCCTGTACCTTGACACTCAGGACAATTTGTAACGCTTGATGGATCTTCTGCTCCAGTACCTTCACATGTATCGCAAGGTGTATATCTTTCAATTGGAACATCTTTCTTTATTCCAAACATAGCTTCTTCAAAACTAATTTCTATATAATCTTCAATATCCTGCCCTACTTCCCTCCTAGGAGCTGTTCTTCTCCTCGCCCGTGAACCAAAACCGCTAAAACCGAAATCATTAAACCCTCCAAATGGACTAAATTCGCCAAAAATACTTCTAAATAACTCATCAATACCTGGTATTCCCCCACGGAAAAAACTACTCATATCTATATCTACTCCACCAAATCCAAAGCGATCATAGTTTTGTCTTTTTTCAGGATCGCTCAAGACTTCATATGCTTCTTGGAGTTCAATGAATTTTTCTTTTGCTTGCGGATCTGTTTTATTCAAATCTGGGTGAAGTTTCCGAGCTAATCTACGATA
>JBHLNY010000128.1:0-9375 GCA_048941065.1 Promethearchaeota archaeon | reverse complement strand
GGCACTATCTCCTAAAATTTCTAAAGATTGATAGGAAACAGAATTATTTTCATTGCCAAATTGAGGAGTGGTTAATGCTTGTTCTAGCAGTTCTTCATTATTGAATTGGTAATCTATGAATTTTTGGAATTTTTCTATTTTCTCTTTCATCTTTACCAACATTTTACTAATTAACTATTATAATCAGATAAATTTAAAAATTTAATCCATCCTTAATTAAATATGGAAAGAGAAAAACTTCTTTCGATGATTAAAGGGATTGAGAAGAAGAATTTAGAACTAGAAAAGTATCTTTCCAATTTAAATGTTTTATCTAGAAATGATATTATTAAAGAAATCTCCCATAGTATTATTCAAAATAATAGTTTATTACAAGAAATAGCAAGTAGTAAGGAAGAACTATTTTCAAGAAAATCTAACAAATTTATTAACCCAATCCAGCATATTATTGAAGGTTTTCTTTCTAAAATTAAGAATAATCCCTCTAAAAAAATAATTTATTTAAGAGAATTTCTTGAAATGTTTAAGCAAACAATATCAGATAAAGATAAAGATGTAATTTTACAATCCTTGAAAGATGAACCAAGTGAGGAAGAATTAAAAGAAAAAATGATAACTTTAGCTAATACCTTCAATTTAAAGTTGTGAATTTGAAAATTATATTATATTAATTAATTTAAAGATCAAATAGCTGAAGTAAAATTTTCACATTTTTAATACCTCGTATCTTTACTTTTCCGATAAGCCATTTAGTTGCTATCTTTCCCATTGAGATCTCATCACCACCTAGAATTTCTAAAAATAGAGAAGTAGTAGTTTGAAATAACCCATCCCATCCAATATTTTTCTTTTTAATATTTTCTTTTGGTTTATTTTCTATACCCTCAACATGTATCATGCCTTTATCGATAATTAGTAAAGCAGCATACTTCCCATCTTTGGCGTTCAAGAGAATTTTAAGTTCAGTATCTTTAAATTTTTCTCTAAATTTCTCATTTTCATTTAAAGGGTCAACTAATTTAGCAACGGTACCAGCAAAACCACGTGGTCTTTTCTTTTTTTCTTCCGTCATATTAATCAATTACTAAAAATATTTGTAATTTTAATATTTTTTTCAATTATTATTAAATTACGTCTCAAATAATTTAAAGATTTAATCTATTTTTTTGAACTTTAATATAATAAATATGAAATAGGAAATACATAGGAAAAGAAGTGAACTAATTAGAAGCAATAAATCCGAAAAAGTTAGTATCCATCGGCCTCAGATATATCAAAAAGATCTTCATAAGCTTTCCGGTCATCGCCTGATATTCTATCTCCTTTTAAAGTCTCTTTAACTACAATCGGAGCAGTTTCTTTTTCATCATGCCTAATTGTTTTAATTATCTTATATTCTTCTTGATCTTTTCCTAAATCAAACTCTTTGTCACATGCTTTACAATATAATTTTTTGTTTTTAGGGATTAATATATTATCGCAATCAGGGCAGAATCTCATAGTTTCAAAGATCACCTTATTCAATTTTTTAAATGCTTATTAAATTTTACGGTTTACTTCTTTTTTATATTCCAGAGATAATAAAAATATATAACCTTTATAAATTTATTGGAAAATTAACTTAATCTGAGTCAATAGCATATATAAATTTTTGCATTTATTGAATTAATATATTTTAAAAAATCAGCTAAATTATACGTGTCAAAATATCTCGTTATGAATTGTTTTTAATATCTAGTTAACAATATGATACAATTTTTAGTTCAAATATCTATTTAATTAAAAAATCTATTTAAGTGATAAGAAATCTTTTTAATTAGTTTGTATGAAAATAGGGGATTTCACTAAATAAATTGTTTTAAATTATGAATGTTATAACATACGGAACTTTTGATTTATTTCATTATGGGCATTTAAGACTTCTTAAAAGAGCAAAAGAATTAGGTGATAAGTTAATTGTTGCGGTTTCCAGTGATGAGTTTAATAAAATTAAAGGAAAAGACTGTGTTTACTCATATGAGCATCGATCAAAAATCGTAGAAGCTATAAAATATGTTGATAAAGTCATTCCTGAAAGAAGTTGGGAACAAAAAAGAAATGATATTAAGAAATATCATATAGATATCTTTGTAATGGGTGATGATTGGAAAGGTAAATTTGATGATTTAAAAGATCTATGCAAAGTAGTTTACTTACCAAGAACACCAGGGATCTCAACAACTGATTTAAAAAAAATGAATATAAAGTAAATATTGTTTTTTGTTTTCCTAATAGATATGGTAATTTATATAGAAATATTAGAATAAGTACCATAAATTGATTAAAAATACCTTTTCTAGAAGATTTAAATAATAATATCATGAGTGGATTTGAGAGTCAATTTTTAATAATTAGTCATAGAGGAGCAAGTAATCTAGCACCAGAAAATTCGCTTAAAGCCTTTCGGAAAGCAATTGAATTAGGAGCAGATTATATTGAATGTGATGTTCATCAGTCAAAAGACGGTGAGATTGTTATAATGCATGATGCTAATACATTCAGAATGACAGGTAAAAGTGGGATTATAAAGAAAATGACTTTTGAAGAGCTAAAAAAACTTGAAATTGGAGAAGGTGAAAAGATTCCTATTTTGCATGAGTTAATTAAATTAGCAAAGGGAAAGATTGCTTTAAATTGTGAAGTAAAAGTTAGAGGACTAGAAGAAAAATTGGTAGAAATTCTACAAAAAACCGATATTATCGAATCTACAATAATTAGTTCTTTCAAAACTGATATTTTATTGAAAATCCAAAATATAGAACCAAAATTAAGACTAGCAACGTTAAGACCTAGACGAATGCAATGGATTACCAGTCTGGTATCACCTAAGGGAATAATAAAAGCTGCGATTAAAAATAGATTTTATGCTGTTAATCCAAGGTATTCTTTTGTTAATCGTAAGTTGGTTGATAGAGCTCATTATCATAACCTTAAAGTTTTTCCGTGGACAGTTGATTCTGAAAAAAAAATGAAGAAGTTAGTTAAAATAGGTGTTGATGGGATTATAACTAATAATATCCTCAAGTTGAAAACTATTTTAAATCAAATGAGTTAACAAAATTTATCTCGATAAATATAGATTATGTGTTGTTATTTTGATTGAAATTAAGGATATCCTGCTAATAATTGGACATAGAGGGGCTTACAGTGAGCTTCTTGAAAATAGTATGGAATCGAGTTATTAGATATAATAAATCGATTTAAAAATGTTAATAAAAAGTTTTTAGACTACTCACATCAAAACAATTTACTAGTTTATCCAGTTAATTCCAAAATAATTACGAAGAGATATATTAATATGGGTGTAGATGGATTAATAGTAAATAATATTTCACAAACAAAAGAAATTCTTAGAAAATTTCAGGATATTTCTTAGTACATCTTTTAAATAAACATTTAAACTAATGTCTTTTCCCAATTCAATAAAATATTTTAGTCAAATGATCATACTTTAATTATTATATATTAGAATTTTTTATTAAAATCTCCTCATTTAATTATGTCTGATTCAATTTCAACAGAAACGATTGACTTTAATAAACTTTTTTACCCAAGAGCTATTGGTATTATTGGAGCTAGTTATAAACCTGCAGGAGGAGGATACTTTGTCGAAATTATGAAAGATAGATTTCGAAATCCTATCTATCTATTTAATCCTCGTTTAGCCGGCTCTGAACTATTTGGTTTAAAGGTTTATAGTTCAATTTTAGAAATTCCTGAAGAAAATCCAATTGACTATGTAATAGTTGGTGTTCCTGCCAAAATAGTTCCAATGGTTTTAGAAGAAATTGGACAAAAAGGAGTTCCATTTGTTACAATATTTGCTTCTGGGTTTAGTGAAATTGGAAATGAAAATTTAGAGAGTCAAGTGTTAAATATAGCAAAAAAGTATCAAATTCGCATCATTGGACCAAATTGTTTAGGGGTTTATAATCCAGAGGCAGGATTATATATAGGAAGAGATCAATCAAAAAAAGCAGGAAATTTTGGTTCTGTATTGCAATCTGGTGGATTAGCGGTAAATGTAGCTCAATTAGCATGTACATACGGTGTTGAAGTCTCAAAAATGATATCAATTGGAAATGCTATTGATTTATCGCATCCTGATTTTTTGGAATATTTTCTATTTGATAATCGCACAGCTATTATTGGATTATATCTTGAAAATCTTAAAACTCAAAAGAATGGACGTCATTTTATGGAAATAGCAAAGAAATGCAATTTAAATAGAAAACCCATAGTATTATGGAAAGCTGGCTATGGAGAAGCAACTAAGAAGGCTATTATGTCTCATACAGGAGGCTTAGCGGGAGACACTAAAATTTGGCAAGCAGTTGCTAAACAAACTGGTTGTAGTTTGGTTAATAACTCTGTTGAACTTGCTGCTTTAGCTTCTGCTTTTAAATTAATCCGTCTACCTACTACTCGTAATATTGGACTAATAGGAATTGGGGGAGGTTCAACAATAGAAGCAGGAGATACCCTAGAAACACACAATTTAAACATTCCTCGCCTAACTGAAAAAACAATTATTAAAATGGCCCGTTTTTTACCAGATGTAAACACTAATTTTACAAATCCTATTGATTTAGGAGCACAAGGAGCCTTACCTCACATTTATTACAGAACAATTTTAACTCTTGATAAAGATCCTAATATCTCTTGTATAGTTTTTGTTAAGGATCCTGAAAGATTTCGAAAATTAGAAGACTCTTTACTTGGTAAATTAGGATTTGATAAAGGTGTAGATTTAAATCGAGCATTTATCAGATATATCAGTAAAGCAAAGAGGACTTGTACAAAACCAATGGTTTGTGTGATGTTAAAAATTTCAGAAGGATTTGAAGAGTATAAAAGTCGTTATAAATTTAAGCTCAAATTGCTGAACCGCAATGTACCTGTTTTTGAGAATTTCGATCTTGCAGGAAAAGTTCTTGATAAAATGAATACTTATAGAGAATTTCTTCAAATTCATGGAAAGTATCCAAAAAATTAATCTTTTTTCTGTGAATTAATTAAATGCTTAATCTCGATTGGACGTCCAGGACTACCCTGATAATATGTTTTACCACTCTTTCCTCGCCAATTCTTATGTAAAACTGTATTGGGGAATATTACATTATTATCTGTAGTTAAGGCATTTGGACCAGCTATCGTACCTGGATAAAATGTATTATTTTTTCCCACTTTAATTTCCATCATGGTAATTTTACCAAATATTGTGTTAACTGCATGGCTTGATAAAGCACTTGAAGGATAAAAGAAGGAGTTATCTCCTATATCAGTAAACTCTAAACCCACATAACCATCACAATAAATAACGTTTGATCCAATTTTATTATGTGAAATTTTTCGAAGTGTTCGATTTACAAGCCAAGGGAATGGAGATTTCGATGTTATCCACATAGGGTATTTTATGATAAAACCTCTTTTATGATAATATTTCATCATTTTACCTTCTGGGCTATTTAAATCATCAAGAACGCGCGCAAAAACGCCTTCTTGAGGTGGAGATTTTTTGTGCCACTTTTTTGCCCAAAACGCTACAAATTCGATTAAAACAATTAAATAAATATAATATAGTAATAAAAGAAATCCTGGTAATAATAACAAATGAAAACGAAGTGGAATTGAAAACAATTTAATAAAGAAATATTCATATAGGAAAAATATACCAATACATACATATAAGGGCACTAGGAAGCTTATAAAATTAATTTTAAAGAAATCAATTGCTGGAAGCTCAACTGTTTTTTCTTCTTTTACGGTAGAATTTAAATCATTTATATTTTCCATTTTATCGGCTTCCATAATATTGTATCTAATGATGATTTATAATAAATTATTTAGAATTGCCAATTAATAATTTTTTACATTTTTTATAAAAAATAATCTTAAATTTTTAAGTAAATGAATAATTAGAATTAACAATCACTTTTTTGTTAATTGTAGGAAAATTAAGTATAAGAATACTTATGTCAAATGAAAGAACCATTAAAAATCGAAGATTCTTCAAATATCCTGCTTTATCACCTCTATGGATAGCTGTTTTTATCGATATAATTGGATTTTCAATGATTCTACCAATGGCACCATTTATTGCCAAACAATTTGATATAAATATATTTATAATGGGTATAGCTCTTTCTGTAAATGCTGTGTTTTCTTTCATTTTTGGACCAATATTAGGAAAATTGAGTGATAAATTTGGAAGAAAACCTTTGCTATTAATCTCTCAGTTTGGTACTTGCGTTGGGTTTATTTTACTGGCATTTTCAAATTCATTCCAGATGATCATCATATCACGTATCGTAGATGGAGTCTTTGGAGGAAATTTCCCTATTGCAAAAGCAATTATTGGTGATGAAGTGCCACCTAAAGACAGAAGCATTCAAATGGCAAATATAGGTGTTGCTCATGTATTAGCTTCGCTTATCGGACCCGGTTTAGGGGGAACACTCTTTAAAATTGGTGGAATCTTACTCCCTGGTTTATTTGCCGCGGGATTATCTGTTTTTACTATAATAATAACAATTTTTATATTAGAAGAAACTTGGCCTAAATCGAAACGTCAACAACATCATGAAATGAAAGCAATTATTGTTTTAAAAATCAGAAAAAATAAAAATGCCATGTTTTATTTAACATTATGGGGTTTTCATACTGCATCCTTTATGATAGCGATGTCTTCTTTATCATTTTTCGCAGAAATTGTTTTTGGATTAGATTCTTTTGAAATTGGGCTTTTATTGATGATCTCTGGAGTATTTCGAGCTTTGATACGATTCACTCTATTTAAACCTACAATCACAAAATTGGGGGAAAATAATGCCATTAAACTTGGTTTAGGTATATTCCTAATCGCGTTTCTGATTGTTGGGTTTTCTATTAACGTGATCATGTTTTTAATATTAATATTGACTATTAGTTTTGCAGCATCTTTAACACGAGGACCACTAAATAGCAAAATTAGTCAGTCAGTTTCACCAAGAGAACAGGGAAAAATTAATGGTTATTCATCTGGATTAGATAGTTTCGCACAAATTATAGGACCATTGACAAGTACATTTATGCTTGGCTTCTTCGCTCCATACTACCTAAGTTTTGTAATTGGTTCAGTTGCTTTAATTCCTTTTCTAATGGGTTTTAAGACTATAGAATTAAAGCGGTATGAAGTATCAACTCAAAGGGAAATTATGGTCCCAGAATAATTGTTATCTTTTATTTTTTAAAAATTCAATTATTATCTTATTAACTTCAGGAGCTCTTGTTTTTGGCGATTCATGCCCTGCTTTTTCTATTACTCTAAAAACGCTATTAGGAATCCTTTTATGCATTTCTTCCATAACATTTTTTGGGCATACTTTATCATGCGAAGCTGCTAATAGTAAAGAAGGACTTTTTATCTCGTTTAATCTCTCTAATGTATTGAATCCTTTTATTGCATTTATTTGAAGTTCAATATCACGAACAGTTGGCATGAGAATCGTACTTTCTCTTATCTCATCTTCAGCAGACCAGATTCCAAAAAAATTTTTCTTAGGATTCGCTTTAATTTCTTTTCGGTATTTATGATAAAACCAAATATGAGCATTATCCCAAAACGCCTTTTCAGGGTTCACTTTTATAAGTTCTAATTGTTCTAGTCGATTTTTTTTCAATATTTCTAAGCCTACATTATCAGGACTGCTAGGGACTGTATTTATTAATACTAATTTATCAACATATTCAGGATATTGTAGAACAAACTGCTGAACAATAAGACCACCCATAGAAGTGCCCAAAATATGCGTTTTTTTTATCTCAAGAAAATCTAACAACCCCCGGATATCATCTCCTAGTGTTTCCATAGTATAGGGTTCATCAACTCTTTCACTTTTTCCAGCTCCACGATTATCAAAGGCTATTACTTTAAAGTTTTTAGATAAAGCAGGAACTTGGCATTTAAAACCTTCCTTCCTTGCACCGAACCCATGCACTAGTATAACAGGATCTCCATCTCCCAGCACTTTATAACAGATATTTATTCCATTAACTTTAGCAAATAATTCTGTCATATCTGTAATATGTTTAATTTTTTAGGAACTCTATAATTAATTTATTAATTTCAGGAGCTTTTTCTTGGGGAGAACTATGTCCTACTCCTTCAAGTACAATAAATTTACTATGCAGAATACCTTCATGAATTTTTAAATTTACTAATTTTGGCATTTGTCGATCTTTTTCTGCACAGATAACTAACGTTTCAGAATTTATCAAATGTAATCTATCTAGGACATTATGTGTACCGAGGGCATAAGCTTGATTTTTAATATCTTGTGGAGTTGCGGGATTAATTATACTTTTTTTAATTAAATCTTCTGTTGAAAATAATCCGTGGAACTTTTTCTTAGGGTCTTCCTTCATTAATTTTAAAAAATTACGTGAAAAACCCATTTTTGCTGCATCAAAGAAAGTTTTAACTGGATCTTTTAATCTTGCTTCATATCTAGCAATTTGTCCATTTTTATAGAGTTCTAATCCAGATTTTTCTTCAGGCCAAGCAGCTGTAGTGTTTATTAAAATTAATTTATTGACCCTGTTAGGATATTTAATTGCAAAATGTTGAGCAATCATGCCACCCACAGACCATCCTATGATATTTGCTTTCTCGATTTTTAAAAAATCCATCAATCCTCTAGTATCATCAGCAAATAATTCCATAGTGTATGGTTCATTTGGTCTATCAGATTTTCCTGAACCTCGATTATCGAATCTTATTACTTTGAAATATTGAGATAAGGGTTCAAATTGGCAAATCCATTCCTCTTTAGTAACCCCAAATCCATGGATTAAGACAACAGGATCTCCCTCTCCTTGAACCTCATAACAAATTTTAATTCCATTAACTTCAGCAAATAATTCAGTCATAAGTCCTTAAAATTTATGATTAAAGTTTAAGATTTCGATTCAACTTTCTAAAAAGTCTAAAATAATTTGATTTACTTCTGGTGCCTTTTCAAATATGGAAGAGTGCCCTGCTCCCTTTATCACCTTTAAAATGCTATTAGGAAGGAGTTCATGTAATTTTTGGTTAACTAAAATTGGAGAAAGCCTATCTTTTTCAGCACATAGAATCAAAGTTTTATGTTTTACCTTATTGAGAAGACCATGAGTGTTATGTTCAGCTATAGCATGTGCTCCATTAATAATATCTTGTGGAGTTGAAATATCTTCAATGCTATCTAAAATAAGATCTTCCGCAGAAAAAATGTCATAAAACTTTCTTTTTGGGTTTTCTTCCATCATCCTCCAAAATTTTCGACTAAAATAATATCTGGCACCATGCTGAAAGGC
>JBHLNY010000127.1:0-9381 GCA_048941065.1 Promethearchaeota archaeon | reverse complement strand
TAATTACTTCTTATTTTAATTTAGGAATACTTCAGAAAAAAAATAATAGATTTGATGAAGCTCTTAGATATTTTAAAGAGGGGACCAATATTGCCATTGATTCCAATTATGCTGAGTCAATTATTAAAGGCCTCGGGTATATTGGTGAAATTCTATTTTACATCGGAAGGATAAAGGAAGCCTCAAATCAATTTATAAGAGCTTTGCATTTAGCTAAAAAGGTTAAAGCAGATAATGCTATTATACAACTACGAATTCTTTTGCAATCACTTGGTTTACAGGATAAACATATTTCTGATGAGTTAAAAAAATATGAGGAAACACGAAAATAAATTTAAATTTTTTTTAAAAGTCTGGATTCTTCAAAAACTTTATTAAAAAGGTTTTAAAGATTTTAAATTGAAAAAATAAAGTTTTCATAACAAAATAAAATAATTTTATATAGCTTCTTTCTCTTCTTCTTCCTTTATCTCCTTATCTTTTTTTTCTGCCTTTTCTTTTTCTTTTTCTGCTTTTTTTTTTTCTTTTTCAGTTTTTTTCTTTTCTCTTTCAACTATTTTCCTTTCTCTGTCAACTCTTTTCCTCTCTTCATCTTCAGCTCTTCTCTCCCTCCTTGCCTCTTCAATTTCTTTTTTCCTTTCAGTTAAATATTCTTCATATTCTTTTTTTTTAACTTTTCTTAAAGAATCCTTAGTACCACAGATCTCACAATATTCTAGAATTGTATGAGCAAATTCTCCACAGGAGTCACATTTGTAAGGAAAAGTTTTTTTTAATAATCTTAAACTCATCATATTAATCAAATTTTTTTAAATCATTTCTTTTTGAAAAAAAGCGATCCTTTTTATTTTTTTCTTTGAATTGTTACAATTTATCAAAGATTAAAGAGATTTAAATTTAACCTTCACACTTTCTAGACTTATATTTTATTTTGTTATCTAAATAATTAAATTTTAAAGAGCAGATATTAAAAATGAATTCATTTTATTCTTCTTCTAGCAAGTCTATATTTAATAGAGATAAATTATTTGAAGAATTTAATGTGATATGATTCACGTCATTACTTTTGATCTCTGGAACACCTTATTTACTAACAAATTTTATTCAGACGAGCGAATTTCTTATTTTATTGAATTTTTAAACGAAAGGAAAAATATCTCTTCAATGAATAAGGTAAAAGAAGCCTTTAACTATGCCTTTCACCTTCCTGAAAGAGAATTAGAAAGTAATAATTTTCGCCACATCTACACAGAAGACCGAATTTCTAAAATGCTAGAATTCCTTAAGTTTGATTTATCTAAAGCTGATAAAAACAAAATAAAGCAAGAATTTGAAGAAATCATGTTAAAAGATCCCCCAACATTAAAGAAAGACGTTAAAAAAACATTGAAAAAACTTACGCCAATTTATAAAATTGGTCTTATTTCTAATACTGGAGTCACCCCTGGTTATGTCATAAGAAAAGTATTAGAAAAATATCAAATACTTCAATATTTTCAACTTACACTTTTTTCTGACGAAACTGGTTTTTATAAACCGAGTCCTATAATGTTTAAGATGACATTAGAAAAACTGAATTGCCAAGCGCAGAATGCTATTCATATTGGTGATATTTTAGAAACAGATATCAAAGGAGCAAAAGAATGTAAAATGTTAGCAATATGGTTTAATGATTCATTTTCTTCACGTTCAGTGGATGTTCGACCTGATTTTGAAATCCAACAAATATCAGAAATAATTGAAATTATTAAGAGATTAAATTAAGTTATATTTTTAGTTTTATAATTTTAAATTAGATGATATTTAGGAATTCAAAAAAATAATTATAAATAAATTAATTTTCATTTTAAACTAAAGAAATTTTGAGAAGTAATAATTTAATTTACTAATTTTTATGAAGACTTGTCCTTATTGTAAAAAAATTATTGAGGATTATTGGAAATATTGTTATCATTGTAATAAACCATTGATTACCAATATTGAAAATGAGTTAAGTAGAAGTTTAAAGAATTCTTATGCTGAACCACTAAATTATCGTTCCGAGATGGAAGAACTAGAAAATGATGAACAATATTATACCAATAATTTCATTAATGACGAAGAAATTGAGAGAAACATAAAAGAAGTTGATGCAGTGTTAAAAGAAAGAGAGATTTTAGGTGAGTCCATACCGGGTTCTCTATTATTAGAAAAATCTAGCTTATATTATAAGAAAAGAGATTTACCAAATGCTTTAAAGAATCTTGATTTAGCTTTGAAGAATTTCGAAGAGGAAAAAGATTTGCCAAATGAGGCTATTTGTCACAATGAGACAGGAATAATTCAAGAAGATGCAGGATATTTTGATCAAGCTATTTATCACTTTAATAGAGCTCTGGAAATTCTTACTGAATTGAAGGACCATCAAAAAGTAATAAAGGTTTTAAACAATTTAGGAAATATATATCATTTAATTAAGGATTTAGAGCACTCTTATAAATACTATCAAGAAGCACTCAATCTAGCAGAACGAGAAGGTCTGATACAAGAAGAAATAAAATCAGCTAGTAATTTAGTAGAAGTTCTTTTCTTGTTAAAAGATTTCAAGAGAATTAATAAAATTTTATCAAGAAATTCTGAATTTTTCAAAAAAAATGATGATATCTACGGTATGATTCAAACACATATTAAATATGGAAAATTATATTACTTTATAGGAGAAGACTACAATCAGGCCTATCAAAGTCTAAATGATGCAATAGGGCTGATAAATAGAATAAAAGATAAGGTTTCAGTCTTTATTAAAGCAAAACTTGAGTGGGAATGTTTTCTTTATCTTGGAAAATTACACCTTTTATGGGATAATGGTATAGAAGCCGAAAATTTATTGTTAAAAAGTCTTGAAGCAGTTCGAATTTTTGAAATAGGAGAAGATATTAAAGAGGGAATAGTCTTTGAAAACATAGCAAAATTATATGAACATAAAGGAGATTATCTAAAATCAATTGAACATTATAATTTTTCAATTGATATTTATGATAAATATGGAGATAAACCTAAGATAGCTGAATTAAAAACTACGATTGCATCTTTATACTTAGATTATCTTGATAAAAAATCAGAAGCAATTAAAATTTTTGAAGATGCATTAGATATTTATGAAAATTTAGAATATATAAAAGAATGCGCAGATATTCTTCAATCTTTAGGAGATATAGCCGTAAAAAAAGGAGAAATTGATTTAGCTTTAAATGAATTTGAGAGAGCAAGGAACTATTATAAAGAACTTCAAGATGAGTATAATGTGAACATTATTACTGAGAAAATTAATTCCTTATCTAATTAAGAAATTAATATGACCCAATAAAAAATTTTATTCTAATTCTTCTTCTAAAGAGAAATCGTTTTTTTTATAAACTTTAACTCCGTATTCTTCAAATCCCATAGAGTTAATGAAAAATTGTGAAGCAGAATTTTTTTCATATACTTCACATCGAAGCTCAATAACACCTTTTTCTTTAAAATAATTCCAAGCCGCAAAGCCTAGCACCGTTCCTAATCCCCTTCCTTGAAAACGTATCTCTACACCTAATCCGCATATTACACCATATTCCTTATTTGGACCTTCTCGATCGAGAATCATAAAACCAGCATCAGAACCATAAACCTTTGCTATAAAAATTACAGAATCTTGATAATTATAAATCTCTCTTAAAGCATCAACAGTAATTGGAGTATATGGCTCATTTGAAGTGAGCCATGCTCTATTGTAAATATTTTTTACACTTTCAAGATCATCGAGGGTAGCTTCTCTAATCTTTGCGCGAAGTATATTAAGTTCAACCTTCTCTTTTATTTTTTGTTCAAATGCTGGCGTAATTTTTTCTATAGGTAACTTCATTTGGATGTACTTTAATCCAACATCGATTAATTCATCTTTTATATCCTCTCTACTTTTAGAATTTTTTTCAAAAGTTAAGAAAAAACTTCTTATTTTTTTCTTTTTTAAGCTTAATTTTGGTTCTGACATATTAAAATATAAAAAAGTAAAATAACGGTTAAACATTACTTTCAATTTGAAAATCTTCCTTTTTATATGCCTTTGTTCCGCATTCTTCAAACCCTATCCATTTAATAAAGGAATTTGAGATAACATTATCTTTATAGACTTCACATTTAAGCTCTTTAACATGCTCATAATTTTCCTTAATGAAATTCCATGTTGCCATACCTAGTATCGTCCCGAGACCTTTTCGTTGAAAACGAGGTAAAACTGCCAACGCGGCTATAACAGCAAATTCTTTATTTTCTCCCTCAAAATTAAGGATTGCGAAAGCAGCATCTATTCCATATACTTTACCTATAAGGAAAACTGTATCTGGGTCTTCAAAAATCTGTAATAAAGATGTTTTTGTTATAGGTCTAAAAGGAGTATTTGATGTTAACCAACTTTTGTTATAAATATTCTTAATACTGTTAAGATCACTTGACTTAGATTCTCTTATTGCTGCGTGAATTATGGTATGTTCAATTTTGTTTTTTAATTTATCTTCAAATTCTTTAGTAATTTTTTCTACGGGAAGTCTCATTTGAATATATACCATACCATCTCGGTAAAGTTCTTCGGCTTTTTTATCTACTTGTCTTTTCTTTTTCTTTTTTACTTCTATAGAAAGAAAAAAAGCTCTGATCCTTTTTTTTTTAAGATCTAATTTCGAGCCTGCCATAATTTGAGAGAAGCAATTTAAAAATTAGGGTAAAAGAGCAAGATTTTCTCGTATATTTCTTTCAATATCTTCATTTATGAATAATTTATTTCGTAGTTTAGATATCCCTATTTGAATTATTTTTTTGAGATTGACTTCTTTAATTAAATTTTTTCTATCGCTAGAAAACTCAAAGTTCGATCTAATAGCCATCTCTTTTTCCAGTTTTCCAATTAAAGTATTTTCTAAGCTGATAAAAGCATCAGAAATTGGTTCATAAATATTATTAGGGTCATTCTTAACATAACCTGGAAACACTATTTTCATATATTCTTCCATCTTGTTCTCATCCTCGATAAACATAACATATATCGGCATATAAATCCATTGTATTGGCCTAGAAAACAATTCAGATTGATCATCATTTAGAGACCAACTGATTAAATCTTGAGCTTCTTGTATACAATTATTTTGTTTAGATAGTATGATTTCTTTGATATCGCCGTATAATTTTTCAATTTTATTTTTTAAGAGTTCTAGCCTTGATAGTTGTTCTTCTTTTTCACTTGCAAATTCAGTTAATAATTTATTTCTGTCTTTTAATTTATTGTATAAAGATTTTTTAATACTTTCTAATTGGTTATGTGCCTCATTGTCTATTTGTCCCGCTCGCTTTTTTAATTCAATGAATCTTTCATGTAAACTATTTAATGTTTCTATGAATTTTTGACCTTCTCCTCTCAAATAGGTAAAATGACTTTCAAAATGGGGTAAAAGATCTTGGAAAACTCTAGATTTTAAAGTATCTCCATGACTGAAGAATTTATTTTTTTTCACCATTTCCTCTAAATGACGTTCGGCAGTTATAAAAAGAGTTGAAATGCTTTCAATCACTTTCTTTTTCTCATTTACATTCCATTGATCAATTTTATCTTGTTCTAATTTTGTTTGCTGATCAATTTGGGTTGGATCGATTGTAGATGTTGTTTTGTTTATTTGACTAGAATAACGTAAATTGATATCTTTAATTTGAACATTTAGATCTATAAGCCATTTATCAACTTCTTTGCCTATTAATTCAATTTGAGTTTTCCACCTAAATGAATTACCTTTCATTGTATTAATTGTATTTCGATATTCTTCAGCAACATCCAAAGCATTTTCAGTAGTGATACTAGGATCCAAAACAGTATACTCTGTGATTGGGTTATATTCTACTAATGGAATTATTTTTATTAAAGCCTGAAGAAATTCTGGATTGATTAAGCCATTTATTTCCATTGTATGATATTCAGATTCTTCAGTATCTCCAATTTCTTCCGCTTCTATATCTTTATAGGTTAAAACATCTATTATTTTATTCAATTGATCTATTTCTGTCCTGTTTTCAACATTTCTTAAAAGATGTCCTATTAATGGCTGTCGAGGTGGATTAGAAAACTTATCTTTCTTATTAAATACTAATAAACCATCTAAAATTATATGTGTGCTGACAACACCCTGAATACATAATAATGGCCAAAGAAGTCTTGAAAAAGAATGAATTCTTTCACTTTTCTTTAAGTCTTTAGTTAAGAGATAAAATGCTAAAGTTAATTCTTCATTTTCTTGAATAGATGGTTGATGAATCTCTCTTCGAATAAAATATGGCAATAAATATTGATTTCCATGGATCATTAAAAGCCCTTCTACACTAATTTTGATGAAATATTTCTTGGTTATTTAATAATAAATATATTATAAAAATTCAATTTTAAAACTTTATTCTTTTCAAAATCGAATTTTATTTATAAAAAAGTAAAGATTTCTTTTATCTTAATTGTTCATAGTTATTTGCAATAACTATTATTAGTAAAGATAATAGAATCAATAATGGAGGTACTGTAGCTCTGATATGAGACCACTCAAGAGAATCAAAAACCCCCTGTAATATTCTACCGCTGAAATAGAGGAAGAATCCAATAGCATTTAATGCATATGATTTCCTTAAGACTCCATAAGTTCTGCGTGCCAAATCTATAAATAGAAATGGAATAATAGCTACAAATAATGGTAATAATATGAAATTAAGTACAGCTCTTCCTGCTGGATATCCAAAAATCGTAATTAGACTGGATTCATCAACCACTGTCGGATATCTATCCACAAAATCAGGATCCATAAGAAGTGAATCAGGTAATATGAGAGTAAGAATCCCTATTAGTAAAGGGATTACAATTAATACTATTTTTAAAATTAATCTAGTGTTTTCATTTATAAACCAATTTTTTAGTTTTATTTTAAATCCTTCTCCTTCAATTGCAGTGGTTTCTTCTGTTATAGGGGGAAAAATTAATACACCTAAAACCCCCATTAAACATGCAATCCCAACCCAAGTTGAAAAAGTTGCTAATCGATAAAGTAACATTAACTGATCGACTAATTCAGCTTCGCTTATAGTGCTTATATTTATTAATTCTGGAGTATAAAAATAATATGCGATAAAAAAGACTCTACTTGCAGCTAAGCCCAAAAATAATAAAGAAAAATAAAGCCAATATAATTTCCTTGATGTTCTATATCTCATAAACAAAAAATAAGCAAAAATCAGAAAGTAATACCCAATAATTACATAGTATAACCCCGATTCTATCGCATCCCAAATATCAAATTCTTGAAAATAATCTTGAAACATAATTTCTTCAGTTTAAAATTTAGTAGTACTAATTGAATTGATATATTAATATAAAATTATAATAATACTATCTTTTACTTATATAAAAATTTATATTATAAATTTTGGTTTTTAGGAATTCTCAAAATACAAATATTATCCATTCTTTTTTAAATCAACAATGAAGATTGAGGATAACATTGAGACCTTTAATTCGTTATTGAAACGTCGAGGTTTTATTTGGGGCCCATCACCAGAAATTTATGGAGGATTTGCCGGATTTTATTCATATGGTCCAGCAGGTATGGCTCTTAAAAACAATATGTTAGGTTTGTTTAGAAAAGAGTTAAGATATTTTGGATTTGGAGAGGTTGAGTGCCCTACCATAATGCCTGAAATAGTCTGGAAAGCATCTGGACATTTAGAGAGGTTCATTGATCCTGTTATTAGATGTGAAAAATGCAATACATTATATAGGGCAGATAATTTTCTTCAAGACCAATTACCAGATCTTAAGATTGATGGTTTATCATTTCAAGAGATGGAAAGCTTAATAGAAAAACATAATTTAACTTGTCCAAAATGTGGAAGTCCTCTTGAAAAAATAGAGGAATATAATTTAATGCTAAAAACACAAGTAGGAAATAATGTAACTGCTTACTTACGTCCAGAAACGGCTACTACCACGTATTTGTTATTCAATCGTTTAGATCAAGATGCAAGAAGACAATATCCAATTAAGGTTTATCAATTTGGAAAAGCTTATCGAAACGAAATATCTCCAAGACAAGGAGTACTACGTATGAGAGCTTTTGATCAATTTGAAATTCAAATGTTAATAGGTAAGCAGCAAGAAATGGAGTTTGAAGATTATGATGATATCAAAACTAATATACTTCCCTTGCTAAATTGGAAACTCCAAGAACAAAATATTAATGGCCCACAATTTATTTCACTTGAAATTGCCATTAAAAAAGGGATTCTTGAAAAACCCGCTTTTGCTTATTGTCTGTATATTGGATACTATTTAACAAAGATTTTAGGATTCCCAGATGATGTTATAAGATTTCGACAACATTCTCTGAATGAGCGAGCACATTATGCTGATGATGCTTGGGATCTTGAAATAAAAACAAGACAATTTGGATGGGTTGAGATATGTGGGATACATGATAGAACGGATTATGATTTAAGAAGACATGCGGAATTTTCTAATCAAAATTTCGAAGTCAGTATGGGAACTGATCCAACAATTAAAGAAATTCCTCAAGTTCTTGAGATTGCATTTGGAATCGATAGAATTATTTACACTCTACTTGAAAGTGCTTTCCTTGTTGAAAAGGGAAGGATTATTTTGAAATTAAATCCTCAATTAGCACCAAATACTGTAGCAGTTTTTCCACTTGTTGGAAATAAACCTAAGATAAAAGATCTAGCTTTAAAAGTACATCGAAATTTACTCGAAAATAGAATTGGTTCCTTTTTCGATTCTTCAGGATCAATCGGTAAGAGATATAGGCGACAAGATGAGCTTGGTACGCCCTATTGTTTAACTATTGATTATGAATCATTTAATGATAATTCAGTCACACTTAGAGATAGAGATACAATGGAACAAATAAGAGTAGAGATTTCAGAGATTACTGAAACAATTAGAAGAAAATTAGAAAAATGACATATGAATCTTATTATTTAATATTGTATTTTTGCGTAATATTTGGATCTGTTTTATTTGTTCCAAAAAAATTTTAAAGAGAAGAATTTTTTAAAAATATAATTCAAAAATTAAACTTTTGTTGAAAATTTATTATAATCGCTGAATAAAATTAACATGAATATTCTTAATACGAAAAGAAAATTTAATAGGCAAAATGTAAAGAGAATATTTTGCCTTTTCTTTTTAATTATCATTATTTTAAGTTTTTTTAATATTAATGAATTTTATAGACAAAATCTTACGTCTAGCATTGATTCTGCTTCTGATATCAAAAGTACTTTTGATACTAGTCCTGAGTTAGCAACTGATACCTCTATGCTCGAAGA
>JBHLNY010000126.1:0-9566 GCA_048941065.1 Promethearchaeota archaeon | reverse complement strand
TTTTTTATCTTGATAATTGTTTAATAAAAAATCTATTGATTGGTTCATTACTTCAATAGCTTCTATAGGATGAGTGGTAATTTCTGTTTCTTCTAAGATTGACAATTTTCGGACGTTTGAGATTAAATTTGCTCCTCTACTTACTTGTTCTTTAGATATTTTCAATAGTCGTTTCAATTCATTTGTGTCTTTTCCCTCATTTAAATAAATAGAACTTAATTCAACGGAAGATAATATATTTTGAAGAATATTGTTTATATCATGAGCAATTAAATCCTTATAAAAGTTAGATCTGTTAAAAGCTTCTCGATATTTTCTTTCAGATTTTTTTAGTTTCTTTTGAGCTAGCTTATGTTCACTTATATCATGGATAATAGTAATTACTTGAATAACTAATTCTTCACTAAAAATTGGAATTTTTATTGATTCAGTATAATAGATTTTCCCCTTAATTATGTTGGTTTCTTCTGAAACGAGTGGTTTTCCAGTAGTAAAAACTTGTGAATATTCATCAAAGACTTTCTTAGGCAAAAATGTAAATACATCATTTAATTTCTTACCTATTATATCATCTTTAATATCTAAAATCTCAAGCCATTTTCTAATTGAATTATTAATAAGAATAATTCTTAAATCTTTATCAATAACATGAATTGGATCTCGTATTGAATCAATTGTTGAACGGTACTGTTGTTCTGAATTTTTTAACTTTTGTTCTGCATTCATTTGTTCTGTAATGTCTATTGACACTATGAAGTCGGCTGGTCTTCTTTTATACTTAATTGTTTTTGAAAAATTTTCAAGCCACCTAATTTCTCCATCTTTCCTTATTATACGATACTTATATTGTTCAATTACATTTTTTTCACCAATCTCTTTTTTTCTAGCTTGGTTCATAACAAAATCTCTGTCATCAGGATGTATGAGCTTAGCAAATTCATACGGTTTCCAATTATTTATTTCTTCTGGTGAATAACCATTAACTTGTGGAAATCTTTTATTAAAATATTTTAAAAGGCCATCTTGTATGATTGCAATACTCATAAATGATTGTTCGGCGATGCTTCTGAATTTTTCCTCTGATTCTTTTAGTTTTTGCTCGGCAATTTTCCTTTTTGTAATATCACGAACAAGACCATAAAATCCAACCTTATTTCCTTTAGAATCATATAATAAGTCAACCGATCCTTCAAAATAGATTTGCTTATTCTTTGTTGTTATCACTTTAGCTACTCCTGTTGAAGGACGGGGAACCTCTGTTTTATAAACTTGGTTGAACATATTGAACAAAATTTCAGATGATTTTTGATCATATAGTAAGCGATAATTCTTTCCTATTATTTCTTCCTTTGAATATCCCATTATATTACAATATTCAGCATTGACGTATATAAGATTTCCCTTAAGGTCAGTTTCATAATATCCTTCCATCATATTTTCTAGAATGTTTCGATATTTCCTTTCAGAATTTTTTAATTTCTGTTCAGCTAAATTTTTTTCAGTTATATCCAAAATTGTTACGAAATTTGCAGGTTTTCCTATGTAATTAATTGTTTTAGAGAAGACTTCTAACCAAATTTCAACTCCATTCTTTTTAAGCGCTTTGAATTGGTATTGATTAATAGTATTTGGTTCACCTAATTGCTTTTTTCTAGCTTGTTCAGCAACAAAATTTCTATCATCGGGATGAATATACCTTATGAATTCTCCAGCTTGCCAATTCATTATATCATTCGCAGAAAAACCAAATACTTCTAGAAGTTGATTATTTACATATTTAACTAAATTATCCTGTATAATAGCAATACCAAGAAATGATTGTTCTGTTATCGTTCTAAATTTTTCTTCAGATTCTTTTAATTGTTTTGTTCTATTTTCTACCAATCTTTCCAAATCTTCTTTATATTTTTCTTCTTCTTCCTTTCTTTTTGTAATGTCGCGAATTAGACCATAAAAACCAATTTTACTTCCTTCTGAATCATATCTTAAATATGCTGAAGTTTCACCTATTAATGTTTTCCCATTTTTATCTTTAAATCTGTATTGAAGATCTGATATTGGATTGCTAGTTTTATAAACAGAATTGAAACCCTCAAATATTATCTTTCTATTTTCCTCATCAGTAAGATATTTATAATTTAAACCTGATAATTCATCTTTGGAAAACCCTGTAAGATTACATAGTGCCTCATTAAAAAAAACGAAATTGCCTTTAAGGTCTACTTCAAAATACCCTTCATTAATATTATTTATTATAGCTCTAAATTTTTCTTCAGGAGCTATTATCGAATCTTTCAAATTCTTTCATCATAAATTATTAATTTACTCTTTTTGAAAATTGTATAATAGAATTTTTATTTAATTTTTTTTATAAATGAAGATGTCAAAAAGGTTTTGAGTAACTTTTATGAGGTTATCAAAAAGTCTTATATAGGAATATTCCCAAATACTATTTTAATTAACACTTTAAATTTAATTGATTAAGATTACTATGTCAAAATTAAATAAATTATGTAATACTATAACAGCATTAATTACACCTTTAAAGGAAGATTTTTCGATAGATGGGGAAAAATATAGGGAATTTATTAGGTTTCAAGTAAAAAATAATTGTCAAATTTTAACTATGGGAACTACTGGTGAAAGTGCAACTTTATCACATGAAGAACATCATCAGGCTATAGATATTGCTATAGATGAAGCAAAAAAAAGCGAAAAGAATCCATTTATTCTAGCAGGAACAGGTAGTAATTCCACAAAAGAAGCTATTTCTCTCTCCCAATATGCAGAAAATGCCGGTGCCGATGGGTTATTATTAGTAGTACCTTATTATAATAAACCTGTTCAGCATTCATTAATAGACCATTTTTCTATGATCGCAGATTCTGTTTCATTGCCTATAATTTTATATAATGTACCTAGTCGTACTGGCAGGAATTTAGAGCCTGAAACTGTTGCTAAATTAGCATATTCTAAAGATAATATAGTAGGGATAAAATGTGCCAGTGGTAATATAGACCAAATAACTACAATTATAAAAACTACTCCTGATGATTTTATTGTTCTGAGTGGAGATGATAGTTTAACATATCACATCATGGCATTGGGTGGAAAGGGAGTTATTAGTGTTGCTTCAAATATAATCCCTGCTAAAATGTTTGATTTTACTCAAGCTATGAATAATGGCAATTGGGATAAAGCAAAAGAAATGCAGTTAGAACTTTTTGACCTTTTTAAAGTTTTATTTATAGAGACTAATCCTGGTCCCGTTAAATATGCTTCTGAATTGATGGGTATAATGAATAAAAGAATGAGGTTGCCATTAACACCTCCATTACAAGAGAATCAAGAGAAAATAAAAATTGTTTTACAAAAATTAAATTTAATCAAATAAAATTATATTATCGAGGATTAATTCTGATTAAATTACTAATTTTAGGTCCTACAGGAGCGATGGGTAAAATTATAAGTGAGTTAGCCTTTAAAGACCCTGATATTGAAGTAGTGGCTGCTTGCGATATAAAAAATATTGGAGAAGAGTTAGGAGCTCTTGCGGCTATAAAGGATCCAAATATAGTAAAAATAAATGATGTAAATAAACTCCAGGATGTCATTAAATCAACAAATCCTAGTATTGCTGTTGATTTTACAGTTGCATCAGCTACAGAAAAAAATAGCAAAATTTGTGTAAAGAATGGTATACGATGTGTTATTGGAACAACCGCATTATCTCAAGATTTTCTCAATGAATTCAAAGAATTAATAAAAGATCATAATGCTCCTGCTGTTATTTCTCCAAATATGGCAACCGGTGTAAATGTTTTTTTTAAAATGGCATCAATATTAACGAAATATCTATCTGAATGGGATATAGAAGTAATTGAAGCACATCACCATAGAAAAATTGATGCTCCAAGTGGAACTGCATTGAAAACTGGACAAATTATTAGTAATACTTTAGATGCTGATTTTTCAAAAATAGCTAAATTTGGGCGTAATAAGGGACCCAATAAGCGTTTAGTTGGGGCTAGAAATGAGATAGGAATTCATTCAATTAGAGCAGGTGATATTGTTGGTGATCATATTGTACTATTTGGAGGATCAGGAGAAAGAATTGAATTAAAACATCAAGCTCATAGTAGATTATGTTTTGCTTCTGGTGCTATAAAAGCAATAAAATTTATTGCAAAAGCACAAGAAAATAAAATTTACGGAATTGACGAAGTGTTAGGTTTATGATTTTAAAGGATTTGTTCTTGAAGAATGAGATAAAATCATAAAAATATATCAGAGCAGATCAGTATTATCATTAATCTATTAACTCAGATTTCATTATGCCAACTCCTCATTAAGAATAAATAAAGGGTATCCAAGCCTTAAATATTCTCATTTTTATAATCTTATCTCGTAATAATAGAAAGCAGTAAGGTTTTTATTTTTTTTTATCCAAGAATCTTAATCAAGTATTTTACTTTAGATGATCTGGGATAATTTGATGTTTTAACAAATCATCATAAGATTCTGCTTCTCGAATTATGAATGATTGTCCATTTTTAATTAAAATTTCAGCGGGTCTAGGTCTAGAATTGTATGAACTGCTCATAGTAAAACCATAAGCGCCTGCATCAAGTATCGCAAGATAGTCTTGTTCCTTTAATTCTTGTAAATTTCTTTCTTTACCTAAAACATCTCCAGATTCACATATAGGTCCTACGATGTCATACTTTTTTACTTTTTCTTTTTCTTTTTTAATACAGACAATTATATGGTGATAAGAATCATACATCGTAGGTCTTATCAATGTATTAAATCCAGCATTTACCCCTGCAAATAACTTATATCCATTATCTTTTATTGTGTTTATTTGCGTTAAAATAATGCTTGATTCAGCAGATAGATATCGTCCTGGTTCAATTTTAAATATAGGTTCTCCGATATCTTCAGTGTTAACTAATTCTTTAAATGGTTTAATAACTATTTCTTTGTAAAGATTTAAATCAAAAGGGTCTTCTTCTGGACGGTAAGAAATTCCCAAACCTCCCCCAAAATCAATAAATTTAAACTTAATATTAAGTAAATTAATAATTTTTTTGATAATCGAAAGAAATTTCTTAGTAGCACTTTCAAAATCATAAGGATTATTTATCCCTGATCCAATATGTTGATGAATACCAAAATCCTTAAAGCCCATTTTTCTTGCTTTTTTATATGCTCCAATAACTTGTTCTTCTAAGATTCCAAACTTAATGTCTTTTCCAGCAGTAATATCATGGCTATGATGTCCAGCTCCAAATTCAGGATTTATTCTAAAAGATAAAGTTTTTTTTTCTTTTTCCAATTTATTATAAGCTCTTTCTAGCCTTTCTAATTGACTGAGACTATCTAAATTTACAACAACATCATTTTTAATAGCAAATTCGAAGTCCTCATTGGTAAACATGTTTCCTGTATAAATGATTTTCTCTGGTAAAATACCTGCTTTAAGACATGTGTAAACTTCTCCTTGTGACGTACAATCGAAATGCGATCCCTCAGACCTAAGTACTTTCAAAAGTGAAATATTTGAATTTGCCTTAACAGCAAAGTGTATATCATTTTTTTTATATTCGACGTCAATAATGTTTTTTAATTCATTATATCTTTTTCGAATTATATTTTCATTAATAATATAGCAAGGAGTTCCATACTTTTTAGCTAAATCTAAAGTGTTTAAATTCTCATAATATAATATCCCATCTCGATACTCTAAATCCTTGTATTTTAACCATTCTTTATACTCCATCTTTTCAATACCTCGAAAATACAATAATATCTTTTAAAATACCATAAAAAAAATTTCTTAAATAATGGTTATAATTCAATTTTTTCAATTATACCTTTGAAAACTTTCTCAATAGGTCCTTCCATAAAAACCTTTTTCCCATCATATATAATTATTAAATCTCCTCCATCATTATGAATAACTACAGGACTATTTTTATCAAAAAGTCCTAGAATAGATCCTGCTACTACAGCTGCACATGTTCCTGTTCCACATGAATTAGTTATACCTACACTTCTTTCAAATACTCTTAAGGTTGCCTCATGTTTAGATAAGACCTTTACAAATTCAACATTTGTCTTATTCGGAAAACGCTCCAGGGCTTCTACTACGGCTCCATATTTATTTAATTCATCGTCATCTAATTGCTCTTTAATAAATATTACGGCATGAGGATTCCCCATTGAAACTGCTGTGAAGTTAAAAATTTTATCCAAAGCAACAATAGGTTCATTTATACATCTACCTATATTGTCTTCCAAGATAACGGGAATCTTATCACAATCTAAAATAGGAGAACCCATATCTATTTGAACACTCTTTACTTTTTCATTTTCAATATTTAGTTTAGCAATTATTAAGCCCTTAAGAGTTTCAATCTTAATTTGATCTTTCTTCACAATATTCTTCTCATAAATATACTTAGAAAAACACCTGATCCCATTTCCACACATCTCTGCTTCTGATCCATCATTATTGAAAATCCGCATTCTAATATCTGCATTTTTTGAATTACAAACGAAGATGAGACCATCTGCGCCAACAGAAAAATGTATTTCACATAACTTAAGTGCTAATTCTTCCTTTTTTTTCTCAGGAATCTTCCATTTAATATCATTTAGAATAATATAATCATTTCCTAATCCATGATATTTCTCAAAATCTAAATTTTCCAGAATATAGTTATCCATAAATAATCCAACCAAATCTTCTAACTACTAATTTTAAAATACAACGATAATTGAAAAAAATTTCTAAAATCAAAAGTAAAAACTATCAAAATAAGATTATAAAAAATAAAAAATTATAAATTGTTATATTAAATATCAATTTTAAAACCACTTTGGTATTTTACCAAATGAAGCACAAAAAGTTACTTCTTTTAGGCTCAATTCTTTTCTTATTATTTCCTGTTACGAATACATTGGCTTTCACTTATGTTGATAGTATGAAAAATGGGAATTATGTCTTCTTTTTAGTTGATTTATTAGAAGGAGAAGATATTCACATTAATGTAACCCGGAATGAAAATGGAAATTTCACACTCTTCCTTTTTAATAAACGCCCCTCGCAATCATATGTAAAAACAGATAAAACTCTTAATCCAAAAATTTTTAATATTAGCTTAGCCTATAGTTTAGATGATAACCCATACATCTATTATAATGCTGCAAATACTAGAATTTATTATATAGAAATTATACTAATCAGTGGAGGACCAGATTCTTTTACCTTAACGTGTAACAAGGAATTAACACGATATTACTTACCCATAATTCCAGGATATCAACTTGAACTCTTAATATTTGCGATTGTATTTTCAATAGGATTAATTCTTATCTTATATAGAAAAAGATTGAAAAACTCTAAATCATTATAATCTCTTTATTATGCCCTCCATTTTATAACTTTATTTTTATAATATATCTGAACACTAAAAAGAAAATGATTTTATATGTATGAAAAAAAACCATGGTTAAAGTTTTATGATGCGTACGTGCCTGATAAGATAGATTATCCTAGAACTACCATGTATAATGCCGTATTACAAACTGCTGAGAAATACCCTGACTCAATAGCTTATGATTTTATGGGATATGAATCTACTTATAGACAACTGGTAGACCAAATTGATCAATGTGCTAAAGCTTTGTCTAGTTTAGGATTGGATAAGGGAGATCGAATGACAATATCTATGCCCACAACACCTCAAGGAATTATATGCTTCTATGCAATTAATAAAATTGGAGCAATTGCAAGTATGATTCATCCTTTAAGTCCCCCAAAACAGATTGAATTCTTTTTAAACCTCAGTAATAGCTCATTTATGCTTACTATTGATAAAACTTATGCGAATGTAGAGAAAATAATAGACAAAACGCCATTAAAAATTATTATTTTAACCCAACTAGGCCAAGAAGGAATGAATATTATTGAAGATCCTAAAATCCAATGGTGGAAATATATAATGGCTAAATCCTACGCTGAAATACCTACTTTTGAGATGGATCCTGATGATATGGCTGTAATTTTGTATTCAGGAGGCACTACTGGTATTCCAAAGGGAATCATGCTTTCTAATTACAATTTTATAGCTGAAGGAACTCAAGTTGCTACATGGATGGATATGTCAGATAAGGATTCAGCTCTTGCAATTTTACCAATATTTCATGGATTTGGACTTGGTGTATGTGTTAATGCAGTATTCATGGGAGGAGGAAAAAGTATCTTAGTACCATCATTTACTCCAGATCAGGTAGCAGAGTTAATCAAAACTAAAAAACCTACCTTGCTATTTGGAGTGCCAACATTATATGAAGCCCTTAATCGAAACCCCAAATTCCAAAACACTAATTTAAGCTTCCTAAAAGCTGCTTTCTGTGGCGCTGATACTTTACCGCGTACTACAAAAGAGAAATTTGAAGAAATTTGTAGAAAAAATGGATCAAATGTTCACCTCAGAGAAGGATATGGCTTAACTGAAGCCGTTACTGGAATTTGTGCCATGCCCTTAGGTGAATATCGGGAGGGAAGCATTGGAATTCCTCTTCCAGATATGATGATGAAAATTGTTGAGCTAGAATCTATAAAAGAAGCGCCTATTGGTCAAGAAGGTGAATTATGTGTTCAAGGTCCCGCTGTAATGTTAGGTTACTTAAATAAACCGGAAGAAACTGCGAAAACATTGAAAAAGCATGAAGATGGAAGAATATGGCTTCATACAGGGGATATTGCGACAATGGATAAGGATGGATTCTTCTATTTTAAAATCAGATTAAAACGCATGATAAAATCATCTGGTTTTAATGTTTATCCTGCTCAAGTTGAAGATGTTCTTTACAAACATCCAGACGTCCTTGAAGCGTGCGTTATTGGTGTACCTGATGAAAAACAAGTAGAAAAAGTGAAAGCTTTTGTAATTTTAAAAGATCCTGACAAAGAAGGTAAAGAAATGGAAGAAAAATTAATTAATTATTGTAATGAAAATTTAATTAAGTGGAACTGTCCTCGAGAAATCGAATTTAGTAAACAATTACCTAAGACTCTTGTCGGAAAAATAGATTTTAAAAAGTTAGAAGAACAAGAAAAAGAAAGATTAAAAGCTGCGGGAAAATATTATGGTGATTAAATTTGAATTTTGAAAGAAATTACGAAATTCGACATAAACTCTATTTAAATAATTGTCAAATTCAATAAACAAATTTTAAATTTTTTATAATGTTTTTTTCAAATATCATAATAATTTAAGATTAAAAGTGTGATGTAAAATTTCTTTCGATGAATTAAGTAAAAAATTAGCAGAATTTATGAAAGATACTGAGGAAATCGAACTAAAAGACGTAGATTTATTTGCAGAATATCTTGAATTTCAAATGTTACCTAGCATTGTACAAGCTGCCGCTCAAGCTGTACTACCAGGAGTTCCGGGGAAAGCAGAATGGACTCCTGCCAAATTTTCTCTTGATTTAGAATTTCCAGGGAAAATTGAGACAATTGAATTTGTGCGTTCTAATGGCAAAAAAGC
>JBHLNY010000125.1:0-9616 GCA_048941065.1 Promethearchaeota archaeon | reverse complement strand
AAGTTGTTGTTTAGAGATGATTATATCTCAATCGATTGTGCTTTCGATAAAATTAATAATGTTGATGCTTTTATAAATCGATTGTATTATAAGCATACATCTGAAGATTACTATGTTGTCCTCGCTATGGATGGTGAAACATTCGGACATCATGTAAAACATGCCATTACTAATTTTCTTATGCCTTTATTTAACGCTTTACCACATCGAAATGATATTAAAATATGCACTATTTCGGAAATTGTTAAGAGATTTCCTAAAGGCTTTACTCAAATCCCACGAGATTCCAGTTGGTCGACAATGCCTTATGATATTGCCACAGATGTTCCCTTTCCTCTCTGGTTTGATCCTGACAATCAAATTCATATCGAACAGCATAGATTTTTCATGTATGCACTTACTTTGATTCATTTATCTGCCAAATATCGAGAAAGTATGGATGAAGAGAAAAAGCAAATTTTTGATAACGCTCGGAATTTGCTTGACAGAGGGATTCACAGCTGTCAGCAATGGTGGGCTTCACAGAGACCTTGGTACAACCCGGATATGATTTTACGTGGATTAAATGAAGTACTTATGGCAAGTGTAAATGCAAAACGTAGTATACCTGATAATATACCAGATATTAAGGAAGCAATGGAACTCATAATGAAAGACATGTTAAAAGCTCAAAATAAAATAATCCTATCTCTTTATTAAGGATAATAGAAAAAAAATAAAGCTGGAGAACGTCTTATAAAATAATATTATCGTTATAAGAATTATAAATAAAAAAAAAGAGTCTTTAATCAATTAAGTTTCCCCATTACCAAAAATCTCACCACAAACTCCACATTTCATTAACTTTTTATAAACAGGGGTTCCCTGCATCGAATAATAAAGCACTTGGTTTTTATCTGGCACTTCATGAAGTTTTTTGGGATTCTCTTCTCCACACTTAGGGCATTTATTTCTTTTCCATTCTGTCATGATCTAATCTCTTATACCTAATTTTTTAATTATAGGTAAGGTTTTATAAATTTAAACTTAGGTTTTACGATAAATTTTAGGTATAGTATCTTTAAAAATTAAAAACAATAAATGATTGAATTTGGAAGAAGAATATAAGTCAATATATTATTAAAACTTTAGTTCACAGTTTTATGTTTTTTATAATTTCTTTAACAATTTCATCAATTGCCTTGCCTGTGGTGTCTACAATAATTTCTGCCGAGGAATTGTAAAATGGTTCTCTATATGTCAAAATTTGTTCAATTTCTTGTTTTGGATCTTCCTTATTTATTAAAGGTCTTCTCTCTTTTCCTTCTTTGATAATCCTTTTATGAATTTCTTCGACTGTTGCTTTAAGTAAAACAATATAGCTGTTTCTTTTTAAATTCTCAATATTAATTTTTTTTAATACTATTCCTCCACCACATGAAATTACCGCTCTTTTTAATTGAGAAGCCTTTTTACATGCTGCAATTTCGTATTTCCTGAATTTTCCTTCACCATCTTCAGAAAAAATTCGCGGTATTGATTTACCAGCTATTTCAATAACTATTTGATCAGTTTCAATAAACTCATAATCATTTCCGAGGTAATCTGCTAGTGCTTTACCAACTACGGTTTTACCAGTTCCCATAAAACCAATTAGTGCTATTGAATCTTTTGTCATGATATCTCAGAAATAGCTTGTTTAGTTATTTATTTTAGTTATAATTATAAATTATTTTTATTCTTAAACATATTATTAATTTTAAATTTGCTAGTAGAAATAATAAAGATGTCAGAAAGAAAATTTATTTCAGCTCAAACAATGATACTATGTGTCATTGGATATCCAATAGAACATAGTATGAGCCCTATTATGCATAATGCTGCAATACAAGATCTAGGCTTAAATTATATATACTTGTCATTTGCTATTCATCCTAGTAATTTAAAACATGCTGTAAATGGGTTTAGAGCTCTCGATGTTAAAGGTATCAATGTTACTATCCCATATAAGGAAAAGATTATAAAATATTTAGATGAAATTGATCCTATTGCCCAAAAAATTGGAGCTGTAAATACTATAAAAAATGAGGAAGGATATTTAATAGCTAAAAACACAGATGGTATAGGAGGTAAAAAGGCATTAATAGAAGCAGGATATAAAATTTCAGGGAAAAATTTTTTATTTATAGGAGCAGGGGGTGCAGCGAGAGCATTATGCTATGTTATATCGGATGATGCAAATAAAATAGTTATAGCAAACAGAACCGAAAAGAGAGCAGTAAAATTAGCTAATGAGATAAAAAAACAATCTAATTGTTATATAGTAGGAAAAAGCATTAGTAAAAGCATTTTAAAAGAAATAATTAAGAATTCTGATATTGTAATTAACACTACACCAATAGGTATGTACCCACTAGTAAATAAGTCTCCCATCCCACCAGAACTTTTACATAGTGAACTAATCATATTTGATATAGTGTATAATCCATTAAAAACTAAATTACTAAAAGATGCTGTTGAGAAAGGATGTAGAACTCTTGGAGGATTAGATATGCTGGTTAATCAAGGAGCTTTAGCCTTCGAATGGTGGACAAATAAAAAACCAAATATTAAATTAATGAAAGATAAAATAATTGAGACTTTGGAGATGAAGGAATGATTGGAAAAAAACTAACTATTATTGGTGGCTCTGGAGGGATGGGTAAAGTTTTTGGGAAATACTTTAAGAATCATGGATTTGAGATTACATTAGTTGCTCGAAATAAGAGTCGATTAAAACAAGTTGCCGATGAATTAGAAGTTAATTATGAATTGGATCTCAAAAGAGGTGTTGAAAATGCTGATATGGTAATGATTTCAATTCCTATCCCTTCCACTCCAATAATGATTAAAAAAATTGCTCCTTTTATGAAGAAAAATTCATTAATTTTTGATATTTGTTCTTTAAAATCTGAGATATGCAAGTCACTTTATGAAGTTCATAAAAAATATCCCATAAATTGTTTATCTCTTCATCCAATGTTCGGTCCTGGCATAATAGATATGAAAAACTATGTTTTATTAGTTTTGAAAATTGGCGGAACAGAACGTTATAATGAAATAGTAAATGGATTATTAACAATTTTTAAGAAATCGGGATTATTAATTACAGAAACCACACCAGAGATTCATGATTTAAGGATAGCTCTAACTCTTGGGGTTCCCCACATGTTTAACATTTTATTTCTAAATTTATTAAGAAGAACGGGAGAATCATTATCAGAATTAACAAAATACACTGGAACAACTTTTCTCTTGCAAAAAGTTTTCGCTGAAAGTATCATTCAAAGGGAAATGGAAATGTTCAGTGATATTCAAATTGAAAATGAAGAATTTCACAAGGTTTTAGATTTATTAGAAGAATTAATAACAGAATATAAAAATGTTGTTCAATATAAAGATAATAAAAAATTCTATAAATTATTTACTGAGGGTTTAGAGTTTTCTAAAGAGGACAATCACTTTATGGATTCATATCAATACTTCTATGAATTTATGAAAATCCTAAAAAAAGAAAAAGAAAAATAAATTTTTACTAATAATTTAATCCACACTCGCTCCGCAATAAGGACAAAACTTAGCTTTTTCTCGATCTGCTACTCTACTGCCGCAATTATAGCAAAATTTAGATTTACCGCCTTCAGATTGTTTTTGTGGTAAAGGAATATACTCTTGTACTTGATAATTATGATACTGTACTTGATCATTGGAATTTGATTGATTATTATTTGATAAAGTTTCACATTCAGATTTGCAGTGAACACATCTATTTTCTTTAGAATACCAAACAGCTAAATATATTAACAAACCAATACCGCCAGTAAAAATAGCTAAAAGGATTGCAAGTGGTATATTTATATCTTTTCTTGATGTAAGTACATTCATTTTACAATTAGGACAATACATTGTTGACATGTTTTTACCTCCCAATTATTTTATAATTTAATTATTATGTTTTAATTAAAAACTAGGTAAAAGCATACTAAAATGATCTTTAGTCCAATTTTTATCGATTTATTGTTAAAAACAATAAATTGATTTTAAAAAAAGGAGAAATGCTTAATCTCTCAAAACAAAATTAATTATTGTTTTATATCAACATCACTTCCACAATTAGAGCAGTATTTTATCCTCCTATCATCCAGCTTTTCTCCACAATAAGGGCAAAAATATACTTTAACTCCTTTTATTTTCTCCATTCCTAGTTTTAATTTATATTTTTGATTAATATCCAGTTGGACGGGCATTTTATTTGCTGATTGTGTTTGAAAAATATCAATTTGTGAGCCACAATTATTACATCTATCCTTATCTCTATTATGATAAATTGCAAGGTAAATTAATAAACCAATCCCACCAGTAAAAATTGCCAAAAGGATTGCTAATGGTACGTTAATTCCTTCTCTTGATAGAGACACATTCTTTTTACAATAAGGACAATAACTTACAGGATTTTTAGTTGTCATGTTTAATTGAATTCTATTTTACTTCCACATTTTGGACAAAATTTTATGTTTGAAGTCTCTAGTTTTTCACCACAAAATACACAATAGAATATTTCATTAACTTCTTTTAGGATTGGTGGTGTGTGTGTAGAATCGGTTTGATATATATATGGATTCACTTGATTCTGCTGTTGGAAAGATATTTCGTTTATTTTTTCAGTTTGGAACACATTTATTCGTGTACCACAATGAACACATCTATCTTCTGCTCTATTGTAGTAAATTACGAGGTAAATAATTAAGCCGATACCAGCTGTAAAAATGAGTAAAATTATAGCTAAACATATATCAATATCTTCACGAGTTAATAGTACACTCTGCTGACAATGGGGACAATATCCAGTTGGGTTGGTGGTTGTCATTTAATATTTCTTAATTTTCTTAATAATTAAATATATGAATCTAAACTAATGAATCTTTACATTCTTGAACATTTTTATTCATTAAGATTAGCACCACAATTTGGACAAAATTCTGCTTGCTTTGTAATTTCTTTTTGACAATATGGACAGAAAATATAGTCTTCATCTCTTTCACTATTTTCTTTTTCTTTTTTTTCCACTTCAATTGTTTTAAGAATTCGTTCAATTTGTGCTTTTGAGTCAGGAGATTCCTCACGGGATCTATAAAACTTTAATTTAGATTCACAATGAGGGCAATAAATCTTTTTCTTAATAATAAATTGATAGATAAGTAGACCGATTGCTGCAAGACCTAGAGAAGCTATAATACCAAGGATCCAAACAGTATAATACAATTTATCCATTGATTTTCTTTTAGGTTTTGAAATTTCTTTCTCACATTGGCTACAATATGCATATGGCTTTTTTATACCCATATCTCTCATCTTAATTAAGAAAATTCACTCTTTTTAATTTTATTTAAAAATTTTGTAAAATTATTTCCTAATATTTGCTGGATTTATCAATTAAAAAAATGATTCAAATGATATATTTGGCTTGAAATAAATAAGCTTTTATTAATTAATAACCTACATAATTTTTGATAATATATATTTTTGTACTAACTTACTGTCTTGTATTATATTGCCGTATTCACCTTTATTCATTGTTCTAGATGGAGGAGACGGAGCAGGAACTACAACTCATAGCCGCCTCCTTAAAGGGTTCCTTGAAAGCAAAGGTTTTAAGGTTTATTTAACTCAAGAACCTTCAAAAAGTAAAATAGGCCTTCTTTTGAGAGAGTTTTTAAAAAGTAAAGATATACCCCCTACAACGGATGCGCTTCTATTTGCCGCTGATAGAGATCTTCACTATCATAATGAGATTAAGAAGAAATTAGAAGAAGGGTTTATTGTAATATCTGATCGATATATTGAATCATCGATAATATACCAATCAGTTCAATCTGATAAAATTACAATTGAATGGATTAAAGAGATAAATAAATTTGTCAGTCAGCCCGATTTAACTATTATTTTAGATATCGATCCAGAAATTGCTTTACCCCGAAAAACTAACAAGAATTTAGAAAAATTTGAAGATAGAGCATTTTTAAGTAAAGTAAGAGATCTTTATCTCATCCGTGCTAAACAAGAGGGTTATTTCGTAATTAATACTAATGATATCATAGAACTTGTCCAAGAGAAAATTCAAGGTATAGTACTAGCTAAATTAAGTTCCTAGCTATTATTATAAATTTAAATAATAAAACATAAATTTCTATTAAAATTTTAAAAATTCGTAATGCAAAATCACAAATTACAGAATAATTTTTGAACAAAATTGGATACAGGAAAACCTCCTCAGAAAAAAATATTTGATAAAGATAGAATTAATAAATATATAAAAATATTTAGCTTTCCTCGTTTAGCGGGTACTGAAGGGGAGAAAAAAGCTACTGATTTAACAATTAAGACTTTTAAAAAAATTGGGTTTAAAGATTCTCAAATTGAATTACAACCTTTTAAATTCTCTGATTTTTACTCTACAACTCTCATTAAGTTGATAATGGTTATTAATTTGACTTTTTCATTGTTTTTATTAATGTTTGTGTATATAAATTTATACATTACACTTCTGGTGGTTGGAGCATTTACAATAATTGTTGTTTTAATTATTAGAGGATTAAAGCATCCTGAAATTCCTGGGTTTTGGGGAGAATATTATGGAAAAACCCTTTCTGCTACCAATGTGTTTGTAAAATTGCCAGCAAATAAACTAATAACTGAATATACTGGAAATATTATTATTTCAGCTCATTTGGATTCCAAATCTCAAACTTTTCGAACATCTTGGAGAGTGTTATTGTATCGAATTTGGCTATATAGTGGAATTTTTCTTGGAGGATTTTTAATTATATTATTCATTCGCACTTATACTCCATTAAAAGCAAATCTATTAATTATTGGCATAGGTATATGGGCTACTACAATTCTAATGTCAATTTCAAATATTTTTTTAATGTTTCTAAATACTCATAATAAGTCGCCTGGTGCTTTAGATAACGCTTCTGGAATGGCAGTTGTATTCGAATTAAGCAGATACTTTAAAGATTATCCTCTTGAAAACTTTAATATCTGGTTTTGTCAATTTTCTGCTGAAGAATTAGGAACAATGGGCTCAAGAGTTTTTGTAAATAAATATGAAAAGCAATTCAAAAAAGGAAGAATCTTTCAAATTAATTGCGACATGATTTCTTGTGCAGGTCATATAAAAAACCAGATACAATACTTAAAATCCTATGGAGTTTTACCCCGTAAAAAAATTGCGCCTTTACTAAGTAGGTATTTAGAAAAAGCCTCGTATGAAGAAAATTTAAAACTAACAGGATTTCATTTATCTACAGGTGCCCATACGGATTCTGTTCCGTTTCATTTAAGGGGATATGATTCTGTTGATATTACCACTAGAGTTGCTGGTAAACATGCTCATAGTATAGAGGATACTCCTGATAAAGTAGATCTTCAAATTTTAATGGATACATGCTTTATAGTTCGAAAAACAATTTTAGCATTAGATAAAGACTATGATTTATTAATTAAAAATCAAGAATTGGTATCTGAAGCTAAATAAATAGTTGAAGATTGATTTATAGAAATAAGAATGACTACATTAAACTTTCTATCTCTTTTTGAATCTGCTCTATTCTTTTTTTTGATTTCAAGAGGATTTTGCTCCTTCCATATTTTTGAAACCATCTATTAAATCTTTCCTGAATTGAAACTTCTCTGGTTCCAGCCATATGTTTATCTGCTAAACAAATAATCTTTTCCTCAAGGGTTTTTGGCAAATAATCCTTTTCAGGTAATCCAAATCGTTTGGCATCTTCTTTATCTAATCCACCTAAAATATGGGTTTCACAAATTCTAGCAAGTTTATTAGAGAACCCTCTTTCTCTTAAAATTTTACCACCTATTAATGCATGTTTGAATCCGTGGGTTTTTGTTCTACCAATGTCATGTAGAAGCGCACCAATTTCAATTAGATTTCTATCAACATTATTTCTTATAATTTTATCTGCAATTTCTAAAGCTTTATCAGCCACCTTTTCAGAATGGCGTCTAACCGAGAGTTGAATTTTCAGCTTTTTCAGTAAATCTAAAGCAAATTCCCGATCTGGTAAAATTTCTTCTTTCCATACCATTAATAATTATGAATTAAAAATTAGCTTTAAGGTTTAGTTATTAACGAATATGAACAAATCAGTATATATTTATGGTTATTACAAAATTATTAATCTGCTAAATCCAACAATTTAATTGAAATTTTAAGCTTTATAGAAATTTAAAAATAAAGAAGTAATAACAATGTGAACTTAAAAGCATTTTAATAAAATTCTTCATATGGCCCACTTACCAATCCACCCAATAAACCTCCTATAAATGCTCCTAAAATTGCGCTAAAAATTCCACCTAAAGTTTCAATCAATTGATTCCCTTGGAATAAAGCCATTAAATCCTCTCCCGAGATTATACTCAATAAAATCCAAATTAATAAATCTACAACAACAATTAATAAACCTGTTATAATACCTCTTTTTAAACCTTTAGATATAGCTCCACTTATGAACGCTATGAAAATCCATGCTAAAAGTTCTGGAGCAAAGAATCCTAGAACCGTAGGTGTATCAGTGAAAAAAGTTATCATGTCAAAATTAAAGTTTGCTCCAATAATTAAAGCAGCAGCTTGTATCGTATCTGATCCTACATATAATTTAATTTGCTCAATAATATCGGTCATATTAAAGAAAAAGACGGTAAAAAAACTTAAAGTAATACCAACAATGATTCCAATAACTAATCGGTAGGAAGCCATTATTCAAACCATATTAGATTTATATTTATATCCCTTAATATAAAATAAATAAGCAATAATAATAAATTAAATTTTAAGCTATATTAATACTTTAGTTCTTAATAGCTTAGAAGATTTCTTTCAATAAAATATTAAAATTATCGTGTATTTAATTATACATTCATTAAAATTCTTAATGATAAAAAAATTCTAATTAAACTTACTTTAGAAAATTATAAAAAAGGCTATAAATTTGGCTAGAAAGAAAAAGAAAACTGAAGAACCCGAAAAAGAAAAAACTGAGGATATAACAGATGATTTTGATGAAGATTTCGATATTGATTTCGAAGAAGATTTGGATTTAGAAGAAGAACTTGATTTATTAGATACTGAAGATATTGAGAAAGGACTTGAAATAAAAGAAGAACTAGTAGATAAAGATGAGGAGAGAAAACAGCTTTATCTAAGTTGTGGTATTCATATCGGCACAAAATTATTAACTGGGGATGCTCGTAGATTTATTTATAGACAAACTAATTATGGATTGTATGTTATTGATTTAACAAAGACAGATGAACGTCTTAAAATCGCAGCAAAATTCTTAAGTAAGTTTGTTGAAGAAGGAAGCGATAGAGTAATCGTTACTTCAGTTAGGAGATATGGGAAGGAACCTGTTAAAAAATTCTGTGAAGTATTAGGATGTAGAGCTATAACTGAGAGATTTATACCGGGTTCACTTACGAATCCGATTATTGATACTTATATCAAAGATGCTAGTGTTGTAGTTATTATTGATCCGCATGCAGATAAAGTAATTTTACGGGAAGCTAAATTAGC
>JBHLNY010000003.1:0-40537 GCA_048941065.1 Promethearchaeota archaeon | reverse complement strand
GACAAAATTTTCGACTTCGTATACGACCAAAACCATTTCAAAAAATACGAGAAAATAGAATGTTAGCTTTTGCTGGTGCTGATCGAGTACAATCAGGTATGAGGAATTCTTTTGGGAGATCTACTGGAGTATGTGCCCGTGTTAAAGCAGGCCAAATAATTGTAGATGTAGGCATTTATATAAGAAATCTTTCATTAGTGAGAGATAGACTTAGAGTAGCAAGTATGAAAGTAGCTAGTTCATGTCAAATTGTTGTTCTTCAGTATAGAACTCCAGAACTCCTGAAGCAGTCAGGATTGCCACTATATGACGATAAGAAAAGAAAAGAAGTACCTATTTATGAATTAGAATTTGCCACAGTATAACCTAATCTTTTTGTACTTTAATTTTTAGATGTTCGCTTGTTTTCTTAAAAATATTCATGAAGAAACTTCCCAATACTTTCTTGAGAAGATTTCTATTCCTTGCCTTTACATAGCTTTAGCTAAATGAAGGATTAAGGTACTAATTATTCCAAATAAAAGACCTAATGCAATAATACTCTGTTCAACCATAAAAAATCTAAGTCTCGAATATTACCTATGATTCATTTGAAATAATTAAATAAATCTAGTTAATTTATAGAATATTATATAATGTTTATTTTAAATACCAAAATTGTAAAATTACTTTAATAGATAATTGTGAAGAATTTAGAACCTTTTTTTAACCCAAAGAGCATATTAATTGTAGGCGTCTCTCGAAAAGCTTACACTTTTAGTTATACTGTATTAAAAAATCTCTTAGAAATTTTTTATAAAGGCAAACTCTACATTTTAAATCCTAATGCTAATGAGATCTTAGGAGTTAAGTCATATCACTCTTTGGAAGAGTTATCTGAAATTCCTGAATTAGCAGTAATCGTTTTAGGAACAGAAATTTTAAGTATTGTTGAAGAGTTGGGAAAATTTGGTATAAAGTACATAACAATTCAATCTGAACTAAAAACAGGAACTAATGATACTGAACTAACATTACAACTGCATAAACTCTGTGAAAAATTTGGAATCACCTATCTAGGACCTTCGATGATTGGAATTATTAACTTTATTGATAACTTTACGACATCGATTATTCCTGTTAGACAACATATAATGAGAGAAAATAAAAACATAAAGGAGGGTATAGGCTTTATTGCACAATCCGGTGGGTTAGCAGGCGCATTAGGATGGTGGACACCCTCACAAAAATTGCCTATTTCAAAAGTAATACATTTAGGAAAAGGTTTCCATGTTAGTGAAGAAGATATTATCGAGTTCTTTCTCAATGATAGAACAGTTAAAGTCATTTCCCTATTTTTGAGGGAAATCTCAGATGAATTAATTGAAGCGGTCAAGAAAATTTCTCCATATAAACCAGTCCTGTTCTTTTATGTCGGTAAGGATGAATTAAGAGAAAAACAATTAGAAAAAGCAGGAGGAATATCAGTATTAAATTATATTGAACTTTTTGAAATAGCTAAAATATTTTTATGGTGTCCAGAACCTAAAGGTCCCAATTTAGGGATTATTGGACCTAGCTCAGGTGCCATTCATCTGATTGTAAAAGAAATGAGAAAACAACATTTATCTTTAGCAAAACCTAATAAACAATCTCAAGATATCATTACAAGTAAAATTGGTGGTTCAACTTGTGCCTATGGTAATCCTGTTGATTATTGGCCACCCGAGAAATTTATTGGTATAAAAATTTGCGGTATATATAATACCTCTGCAAGTACATTGTTAAGAGATCAAAATGTTGATGGTTTAATTCTTGCTTTGGAATTTTTTATTGAAATTGAATTTGATTTTAATATTTTTGAAAGTATAAGAAATTCTTATCCTAATAAGCCAATTATAGCTATTTTAATACAGGCAGAACATGAAGGGGCTAAACGAGTATTTAAGTCTGCTTCTGAGATAAAAATTCCAGTTTTTGAAAATGAAATTGAGCGTGCTGTACGAGGTTATAGACTACTATTTGATTATTATTCAAAAATAAAAAGAAATAAAAATAATACTTAAGAAAAAATGTCTTTCAATTCTTCTGGTATTTCATCTGATTCATCCATTATTGAAAGAGCATAAATTCTTTCTCCGCATTTGCATTCTTTTCCCTCAAATAAGTAAAATTTAAACTGGTTTTTCCAATTGCAAATTTGAACATTCTTAATGTTAGCAACATCGCCGCATAGACAAAATATTGCCAAGTTTTGGGAATAACCAGGAATTATTTTCTTGAAATCATCAGGTGCTTTATTAAATTCACATTCATTTAACATGTCATTAATTTTATCAGCTAAATCATCTTTGAGAGTTGGAATAAAATTCATAATTATTCCATCGTTTCCTTTCATATCTGCGAGAATAATAAAATTTTTTTCACGTTTTTCTGCTTTACCTTTATCCGGAAAAATTGGAGTTTCATATTGCTGAAGGTTCTGAGGTATAGGAAATGGTTCTATATCTGGAGGATAGTCAAAAGTATAAAAAAACTGATTAGTCCCTCTTACATTTTTGTGACTGATCATTCTGAGATTCTCATAATCCCTACTGAATAACGTAAATTTTATCAATTGAAGTGGAACTTTCAATTCAATAAGCTTTGACCTGACATTATCTAATATTTCGCTTGCAAAACCTTTTAGAATCAGGAAGTCCTCTCTATTTTTTGTATATACCTCATCTTTATTTTGATCTTTAAATTGAAACCATTTCTTTACAATGCTTCCTTTAATTAATTGGGGTACCATACAAAATAGACAAAATACCGGTAAGAGAAAGAAAAGTATTCCTTCTATTAATGATAATCCAAAAATTAGAGCAATCATAGGGATAGAGATTAATAAAGTTAATCTACGCAACCTTTTATTCATTGAAGTTTTTATACCCTTGCTAATAGCAAGTTCTTCTGCGTTAGTTTTTACTCTTTTTATAATCTCAAATATTTTCTTTGATTCGAAACTTTGCGTTAATAATTTATCTTCTTCCTCTTTACTTTCTCTTAAAGATACCATATAAGTACCTATTTGATTTGTATATTGTTCTATTGTACGATCATTAAAGATAAAATCTAGTGTCTCTTCAGAAAAAAAATCCAAAAAACGTGCCATAAAAAGTTTTTTCTCAACATCTTGGATAACTATTGGACTTAAACCAAGAGCTTCCTGAATCAATTGACCCTGTGTTTTTTTAACTCGTCCTTTATATTTTGGCTTTTCTTCCTCTTGTTTTTTTGAAGTTTCTGTTTCTACTTTTTTATCGTTATTAGTTTCATTCATAATCTATTCAAAATTAGAAATTTTAAGAATTATATCTTTATAAATTATGCTAAGATAATTAACTTTTCTAAAAATTCTATTCAATACAGTTGCTAATATACCACTCTTCTAATAAGTTCTCTCCAAAAATTGTTAAAATCATTATTCTTGAAAGATCTACTAAAATCAATATTTATAAAAAGATTTGGTTCAAAAATTTACCAGACTATTTTATATAACGACCTTGAACCATAGTAACATAGAACTAATTATTATAATTTATAAAAAAACTATGAAATTAGGGGTTATAAAATAATGAAAAAATATAATTTTATTGGACTTTTCTTATTAGGAATATTGGTTTTTAATTTGGGACTTGGATTAGCAGTTGCTTCTGATGACGATGATGATGGTGTAGATGATGATTTAGAAGAATTAAGTAAAAGAGATATAGAAATTCAGGTTGATAGTAATGAAATACAACTTAAATCAACACAAAGAAACGGTGACCAGGAAGATGAAATCGAATTAACTATAAAATATGATTCTGAAGGGCTTAATATTGAAATTGGTTATGAATCCGAAATTGAAACTGAATCTGAAAATGAAACAGAAATTGAGCTAGAGTTTGAAGTGACATTCAGAAAGCTTATAGAATATGTTGATCTCAATGATAATGGCGTTTACGATGAATCAATAGATCAAAAGGTTCAAGAAATTGCTTTAAATTCATTTCAACCAGCAATTTATACCGTAATGGATCTATCTCTTGATACTCAATTGCATTACTTTATAGTAAATACGACTGATGGTGTATTTACAGCTCATATCTATTTGTCAGAGGAATTTTCAATTGTCAATGATACTTTAATTACTCCTACTGAAACTAAGATTGATATAGAAATTAACAATTTCGATTATAACGATGGTGATTCCCAACTTGCTTTATATGTAAAACTTGAATCTGAAACGGACTATGAAGAAGACGATCATACGGAAGATGAGGAAAAAGGATATGCTGAAGATGAAGAAGGTGTATATACATCTAATAATGGGTTTGCAGGATTCTTTACTTGGACTGAGAATGCCACTATTGATGGAGTGTCTCAGAAAGTATTAGCGAGCGAAATTCAGGTTGATAATGATGATGACTACGAACAAAAACTTTATCTTAATTATCCCAGAGGAATGCATATTTATCATGATCCAAAAATAGGTATTATGGCCTTAAATTCACAATCTTCACTTTCACCAGTTATTCTTTCAATCTCTATTGGATCTATCATCGCATTAGTTGCTATCTTAACGATCATTGCTATAAGAAGACGTAGAACAGCATAAACAGCTATTTATATTTTAAAATAACAAATTTTTTTTTCTAATTTCTTAAAATAATAGTAATGAATAAAAAATAAATTTAAAACTTCTGTACTTCAGAAATTTACCAGTTTGCTTTATATGTTAAATAATGCATTAAATAGGCAGATACGATTTTAAAAAAAATTTAAAACAAAACAAAAAAGAGACTATTTTGAGAGTACTAAGATGGGGAAAAAATACTATATATTAAGCTTATTTTTATTTAGTCTTTTATTTTTTAATTCTATCATTGGATTCTCCATTGCTTCTGATGATGATGGTGATGGAGTAGATGATGATTTTGAAGAAAAAAATAAAAGAAATATAGAAATAGAGTTTGAAGAAGATAAGATAGAAATTGAATCAATTTTAAGAAATGGGGATACTGTTGACGAGATTGAATTTGTTCTTAAAAATAATACAGAGGGGTTTCATGTTGAGGTAAGTTATGAATCAGAATATGATAGCGAATCAGAATCTGAATTTGAGTTAGAATTTGGTATAGTTTTCCGTAAAATCATCGAATATGTCGATCTTGATTCTGATGGGATCTATAATGAATTATCTGATCAAGTTATTCAAGAAGTAGCATTAGATTCCTTTCAAAATGTGATTTATATTGTATCAAATATCTCAAGTGATTGTGCCTCACATTGTTTTATAGTAAACACTACTGATGGTATATTTACTGCTATTTTACATATTTCCGAAGAATTTGATATGATTAATGAAACACTAATTACTCCTACAGAAGCCAAAATTGATATTGAAATCAATAATTTCAACTATACCGATGACAACTCTCAACTTGCCTTATACGTAAAACTCACTTCAGAAATAGATTATGAAAAAGAAGATGATACACCTGATGAGAAAAAACATTATGCAACAAATGAGCAGGGAGTCGTCGAAAACAATAAAACTTTTTTAGGTTTTTTTACATGGAGTGAGAATGCTACTGTTGATGGCATTCCTAACAAAGTTCAAGTTAGTGATATCCAAGTAGACGATGATGATAATCAAGAACAAAAGATTTATATCAATTACCAACGAGGAATTCATATTTATCATGATCCTAAAATTGGCATTACAGAGATAGTGAAGTCAAAATGGAAACCCTTTTTCCCCTTTATTTTCATTGGTCTAATTCTGCTTATTGGTATTGCTATAGCTATTACTTATACTGTTCACCATTTTATAAGTAGTAGAAATATAGTTCCATTACTTGATGAGGATAAAAAAGGAATTTCAAAGAAGATTAGTCATTCAATACTTCAAGTTTTCGATGAAAAAAATGCGTTGGAGAAAATTGCAAAATTAGGTGATGTACCCTTAACTGCATTATCTCAAGACTTTTTAAAAGCTCTAGAAACATTTGAATGGGATTTAGATGAAAAAAAAGAATTTATCAAGGAGATGCTTGCGTTAACTCCAAAAGAAAGAGAAGAGATAATTAGAGAAATGATGGAAAAAAGCAAAATGTGATAGTTCCTGAAGTGCTAGTAATGCAAAATGTTATGAGTATGTCTATAATCCTATCAGAACAAGAAGAAATTGTTTTAAATGTAGTTCGAGAATACTTAAACAAAAATAGGTATTTTAATATTGAAAAAGTACTTCCGTTCATCCAATCAAGATTCAGGAGAGCTTCAATTAACATAAATACAAATGGAATAGAAACTTTACTCAAATCTTTAGTAAAAAAAAATTTAATCGTGGAGGGATCTAAATTAACTAGTGAAGAAATCCTTCACAATATTAAAAGAACAAGAATATATAATTTTATAGTAAAAAATCCAGGTACATATTTTAATAAAATTGTCTCAGGACTCAATATTAGCAACCATATAGTTGTATGGCATCTTAATATGCTCGTAAAATTTAATTATATCAAAAAAGAAAAACTCGAGAACCATGATGTTTATTTTGATTCAGAAACAAATTTTGAAGAAGTTAAAGTAAATTATTACCTCTCAAATAAAAAGTGTAAGAAATTGATTGATTACTTAAAAATAAATAATTCCGGTGTTAATAAAACTCAACTTTCCGCCAATTTAGGGATGCACATAAATACAGTTCAAAAATACTTAACTATTTTGGAAGAAATTGGAGTAATCTCCAAAAAAAGTCATAGTAATAATATTTTATATTTCCTAAATCAATAAAATGTGAAATAAATAATTACTAAGAAATTTTAAAGGTTTAATTCTTTACATTTATAATTTTTAAAGATTTAGTGAGTGTTGTGAATTCATTTAAGAGAAGGTTGTAATTCTATAAAAATTATTGTAAAGAAGATGATAGCTATTTATAATCTCTTTTGAAAAATCAGATTGAAATCTGAGTTATATTTAAATTTTTAACAAACTTTACAAAAGAGTCTATTTATACAATGCTTCTTTTTAGTTAAGTTTTAAAAAATAATATGTTTTATATAAAACCTATGGAAGTATTTGAATCTCACAAATTTAGAACTTATGGTTTAATTGGTCTTACGCTTTGTTTTGCAGTTCCCTTAATGATAATCACTGGTTTTGCAATTGTTGAAGGTGGTATTTTGCTATCAGTATTTATTTTTATCGATTGCCTTGTACTTCTGCCTCTTGGTCTCGCTTCTTTTTATTTTTATTACTTTAAACTTTGGATAAGATTTGTAATTGATAAAGAAAAATTTGAAATTATTGGACCTCATCATACAAAATCAACTTACTGGTCAGAGTTTGATTATATGAGATTGAAAGTGAAAGGTCATCACATAGGATTAACTCAAGCTACCACCAGAAATAGAGTCGATTTTAGGATTCATTTCTATCGTCAGGATTCTAAAAGAATAGTTAAGTATATTAAATTTCATTTTTTTAAACAATTGAAGGGAAGACAAATTCTAGATCTTCTACTTACTTACAGTCAAGATTTGGGCAAAGACGTGATTTTAACGAAAAGGTATATTTAACTCTCTCTTTTTATTTTTTTTTATTTAGAAAAATCTGTTTTCGTTCCAATTATCACTTTTTAAAAAAAGAGTATGAAAAAATTGTTTTAACTGAAATATTTTAGTATGGAACACTGACGACTTCTTTAACTTCTGGTACAAATTGTTTAAGTGCTCGTTCAATACCCATCTTTACTGTCTGTTGACTGTAAGGGCATCCAGCACAATGTCCCAAAAGCTTAACCTTTACAGTACCATCATCTTCTACACTAAGAAGTTCCACGTCGCCCCCATCCATTTGTAGTTGTGGACGAATCTTATCAATTACTTGTTTAACTTTTTCTTTATCCATTATCTTCACTCAATAATATTATAATTCTTAATATAGAATATAAAAATTAACTCTTAAAACCTTTGTTTTATATTTTATTAATCTTTATTCAAAATATTTACATTTAACAAGAAATTATCCAATAAAATTAATAAAAGAAAGGTAATCAAATTTCATAATGAAATCATTAATATCTTAATATTAAATATTGGTAGAAATGAGTAAAAAATATTGTGTATCATCAGAAGACGTTATAAAAACGGCTGTGAGAGTCTCAAAGAAAAAAAGAGAAGATTTTAATGTGGATCCTTATGTAATCCTATTTTTCTCTGGATCCTTGTTGGAATATTTAAAAAAAGAAGCCAATTTAGAGAAGATTGAATGGCTCGCTTCTTATCATCCATATGCTGCAGGTGAAATGTTTAAAGGGAACTATCAAGGGATTCCAATTACAGCTATTTCTCCACCAATGGGAGCATCGCCAATTTCTTCACTAACAGAAGATCTTATCTCTTGTGGAGCAAAAGTAATATTACTTGTGTGTGGTGCTTGGGGAATTGGGAAAAATGTAAAAATTCTTGATTATATTATTCCAACACATGGAATTGGAATTGATGGTACTTCAATTCATTATGGAAGAGAAATAGACGAAGAATTAGATATAGATCCTAGAATTGTTGAAATCTTGGTTGAAGAAACAAAAAACCGGACTAATAATTATCATACGGGCAAGAATTGTTCTAAAGAAGCATTTTATACAATAACACGTGAAGAAATAGGCAAACTACAAAATAAGGGCGTGATTTCTATGGAAAATGGGGAATTAAATGTTCTTGCAACCATATGTAAATTAAAAGGAGTTAAGTTTGGTGCTATTTTCTATAGTTATTGTAATTTACTTGAAGGATGGAATATTCCTTGGGGAAGTAAGAATTATAAGGAATGTGTGTATCTTGAAGCTAAAATTGCATTAACAACCATCAAAAGAATTGAAAGCATGAAAACAATTTAAGCATAAAAAAAGATTTAATATTTAAAAAATAATATTAAAGATATTAATAATTGAATGTTGATTATTTCATTATGGATGATAAAGAGTTTGTTAAACAACTAAATAAAGCTCAAGATTTAATGAAAGAAGAAAGATACAATGAAGCCATTAATTTAATAGAAAAAATGAAAAATGTGGAGAAGAAGGGAGATTTTGATTATAATCTAACCCATAAGTTATATCAACTTGATTCTAATTGCAATTCTCTCTATAATCAGCAAGTAATATTGAAAAATATTTATTATCTTTCTAAAAGCAAAAAAATTATTTCTTTTCAAGAATTAAGTTCATTTATTAGAAAAAAAACTAAATTAGAATTAAGTGATGATATTTTAAGGAGAGAAATTGAATTATTAATTTTAAGAAATCTTTTAGCTTGTGAAGTAGAGGGGGACCTACTAAAATTTTAATATCTTTTCTCAAGGACCTTTTAAAAATTCTCGGCTTTTATAAGTCTATTTTTAGAATTAAGTTAAAATTAGCTCTATCAGATTATGATAATTTTTGCTGAAGAAAAAAGCATTCAAATTAAGGTCGTTTATTTTGGACCAGCATTATCAGGCAAGACAACTTCTTTAAAAGCCCTTTTTAATCATTTTGGTAAAAAAGATAGAGTGTATAGTATTGAAAGCACACTTAAGAGAACATTATTTTTTGATTATGGAACTGTATTATTCCGTAATGATTTATGGAAGATCAAAATTCATGCTTATAGTACTACAGGTCAGGACTTTTACTTGATAACCCGTCCCATAACTTTAAGGGCAGTTGATGGAATAATTTTTGTAGCAGATTCTCAAAAAAGTGTCTATGAACGAAATATTATCTCTTGGGACGAATTGGAAAATTATTTCCAAGATTCTCTAATAAAAATTCCAAAAGTTATTGCCTTTAATAAACAAGACTTACCTAATAAATTTAGTTCAAAAGATTTCTTAGATGCGATAGATTATAAAAAATATGATAACATTGATACCGAATATACTATTGCAATCAATGGTCATGGTATTCTTGCTTCTTTTGAGAATATTTTGAGATTAATATTTAAGGACTATTATAAAAACCAATTAATCTCAACTGTTAGCTAAATTTTAGCGTAAAAGGCTTTATATCATCAGCTTTACCAAATGTAGGAATTATCCATAAATATAAACAATATCTAAGATTGTGATAAAATGGCTTAGAAAAGTTAATATGACCTAAACTGCCAGGAAAAAAGACGCCTTCTCCATTAGTTAGATCCTTGCAAACAGATTGACCTTTAGAATTTATAAGATATTGAGTCACAGCGAAATGTAGATCATCAATACAATATATATAGACTTCTGGAAAATCAGGATGGACATGAGAATAAATTTCATTCTCTTCTAAATTTACGCTTGTTACAACTCCTTTTTCTAACGATTCCTTCGGTATATTTGTGAAGCCAGACATAAAAAAATCGTTCTTTATTGCAGTCCAAACAGTTCTATAGGTCGTCATCTTTTGTTCTGATCCTAATTCTCCTCTCGGAATAAAATTATTTAAATTAAAACGTTGAATCTCAAATTCAGCATCCTCGTGATTTACTGAAAGAGTAAAAACCAGGCATATTTTATTTCTTTTTTTAGATATTGGTTGAAAAATGAATTCTTTTTCAGGAGGGATAAAAAAAATATCAAATTGGTTTAAATCAATTTTTCCATTATCATAAGTTAAAACTGCCTTCCCTTCCAATAAAGAACCATTTAATGCTTCATTCTTATTGGTTTTAAATTTCAATTCAGATTCAAAATATAAATATTTCAATCTAACATTATCAAATTCTCTTTCAATTGGTTCTTTAGGATCCTCAAAATAAAAGGAATACATCATTGATTTAGTTAGTATATCGTTTTGTGAAGTAAAATTAACCAACTCTTTAAATTAAATATTTTTTAAATAATAAGCTAAAAAAAATCGGAAGAAACTGGTGATTGAATTCTTATACTCTGTTGAGAGTTATCAGAGATTAAAGATATCAGTGCAGAAATATTCTGTTTAGTCTCATATACAATTTGTTTCTCTTCATCATGTTTCCATTTATTAAATCCAGTTAAGTTTGGAGCAGTCTCAAAAATACCCTCTTGAAGCCCTGATACTTTTACAGTGACCCCCTCGAGATCTTTCTTAGAGATATTCTTTATTCTTAAAATATATTTTTCTAAATCCGAATCTATCGAAACAATTTTATAGATTTTTTGAAACTTAGAGGAGATTCCATCAAACAAAGAAGGAGCTCCAACAGGTTCCCCCGAAAATATATCTATCTCTTTTTTACTTTCAACAATAGGTTTCGCTATTATTGAGATGGGTAATTCAAATTTAATTAATTCTTTCCCATATTCAGGTTTCTTCTTACCTATTATTAAAAGAGACCATTTTGTATAATCACCATATTTGAAACCCCAATATTCCTTTTCTGTAGGTTCCCATAAATAATTATGACTTGGTTCAGCAATTTCAGGAACCTTTAAAAGTAAAAATCCTTTATCAATATCAGTCGTTCTGGCATCTCCAGCAATAGCTGGTGGAAGTTCTTCAACTTTTCGGCAATTTTGTCCATATGCTTCACAATAACAGACTAAGTTCGCTTCTTGTAGTAATCGTACTTCAATTTGTTTTATTTCCTCAGATGTGAAACTAATTTTAATAGTTTCTCCTGGTTTAAAAATGTCCTTAGTAAGAAGCACATTTAAGCCTGATATTGAAAATGAAATTGGTTTTGGTGTTTTAGTTTGAAGTTCTGAATCTTTTGTTTTAATTTCTATATCTTGAGTTCTGTTAATAACCAAATCTTCTTCTGGATTAAGAGGATGGGGTTGTCTTAAAATTAATTTAATAAAATAATTTAGATTTCTATTTTTTATTGTAGGCACGACATTATTTTTTATCAATAGTGCCTTTTCTCTTATGTATTTACCTGCTTCGAATTTTCCTTTAGAAAATATTTCTTCTTTTGAAATATGAAGTTCTTTAGCACAGGGAGGATTAGTAATTAATCTAATACCACTCCATAGAATAGAAGTATCGTCCTCAAAATTAAATTTAGTCCTAATATGTAATTTATCTCCAATGAACACAGAAGGGTTTAATTTTTCTATTTCTAGTTTTACCAAGTCTAGATTAATTTAATGAAGTTTTTTTTATTAATTTTATAGAAGCATAAGATTTTATTAAACCTTATTACTAATAGTTAAGAATTAAGGATTTGGCAGATATATTGCTTGTTTATTTTCTATTTTTTACAAATAGTATATTCTTAAATTTACAATATCTTAACGCATTTAAATTAGTGATTTTTTTTTCTGGAAAAGGTAAAAAGGAAAAAATTTAAATCAAATTACATAATTTCAATTAAAAAGGTAAAAATACTAATCAGATTAATGAAGGAACGTTTGGATAGTCAAATAAAAGCTATTCTATTTGATTTAGATGGAACTTTACTTGAAATTGATTTAGATTCATTTGTATCCAACTATTTAAAATTATTGGCTCAGAGTGTATCTCATATCATTTTGCCTAAAAAGTTTATAGCTAAAATTCTTAAAGCCTCTAAAGCAGTTGAAGAAAATGATGGACGCAAAACTAATATAGAAATTTATATTGATGCTTTTTTTCCATTGGAAGGGTATTCTTATGAAGAAATTAAACCTTATTTCGATAAGTTCTATGAAAAAGGTTTTTCTAACTTACGTCAATATACATGTAGAAAACCAGAAGCGAGGACCGTCATTCAAACTGCCTTTGATAAAGGATATGATGTAGTTATCGCAACCACGCCCCTGCTTCCTTTGACTGCTATTAAACAAAGATTAGAATGGGCAGGTGTAGCAGACTTTCCATATTGCTTAATAACTACTATTGAAAATAGTAGGGCTACTAAATCCGTATTAAATCTCCAATATTATGAACAGATTCTAGAAACTATTGGATATCCAGCTGAATCATGCTTGATGGTTGGAGATGAGGATAAAGATATGATTGCTGGTCAATTAGGAATGCAAACTTTTCTTATTCTTAATTCTAATACAGGATTGAATCAAAGTAATATTGAACCCACCTATAAGGGAGATCTAATAGACTTGTTAAATTTGTTATGAAATTAATTATTTCCATGTATATTCAAGTTTACTCATATTATAGATTTGAGAAGGATCTTTCCTTAACAATTCAGCTAAACATTTAGCGCAAAAATAAGCTTCTTTTTTCCTATCTTTAAAAAAGCACATAAATAATCCTTCTTTCTGCAGACATCCTTCGCACCTCATTTTTCTATCTCTTTGAAAATTCTATTACAAAAATAAAAATTTTGTTATTAAAATAAAAATAATTGAACTTCTATATCTGCATTTTGTTTATTTCATTATATCTAAAACAATTGATGATATGGTCATTAACCATACCAACAGCTTGCATGAAAGCATAACAGATGGTTGGACCAACAAATTTAAAACCCCTCTTTTTCAAATCTTTACTCATTTTTTCTGATTGTTCAGTCTTTGAGGGTAGTTCTGAGAGTTCCTTAAAATTATTTTCAATTGGTTTATAATCTACAAACTGCCAAATATAGTTATCAAATGTACCAAATTCTCTTTGGACCCCTAAAAATGCCTTTGCATTCGCAATTACTGCATTTATCTTTAATCTATTTCTTATAATACCTTCATTATTCATTAATTCTTCGATTTTCTGATTATTATATTTTACAATGTTATTAGCATTAAAATTATCAAATGCATTTTTGAAATTTTCTCTTTTCTGTAAAATTGTACTCCAGCTTAATCCAGCTTGAGCTCCTTCTAATATTAAAAATTCGAAAAGGAGACGATCATCATGTATAGGAGTACCCCACTCTTTATCATGATATTCTCTCATCTGTAGATTATGAATAGCCCACCCACACCTTTTTACCATTCTAATCACATTTTTCTAATCTAACTTGAATTTTTTTGTAAAATCTGAATAATTTCAGAAACACCGTTCCACTTTGGATCCTTATCGCGATATTCCTTTATAATAGCACTATTATTAGCCTACGCACATCTAGCTATCACCTTATTCATATTCTGTAAGTATAGAATAAATTTTTTATTGTTCAACCGAAATATTAAAAATGAAGATTAATAAAGTATTATAAAAGATGGACTCCAATTCATAATTTTTATACCAATTAATAACAATGAAAGAATTAATAGGTGTCGAATAGATGACTAAAATTTGGATTATATATAATACGAAACATGGAAATTGTGGTATATGGTGTGAAGAAATAGAACGTAGATTAAAAGAGAACTATGATGTGAAGATAAGTAATGTAAAAGAAATTACTCCGGACGATGTTGCAAATGATCCACCAGATGTATTACTTGTAGGTGCTCGTATCGTAGTTGGTAGCCCTGATAAAAAAGTAAAAGGTTTTGTAAAAAAACTAAGTGGACTTCTGAAACAACCCATTCCAAAAGCAGCTACTCTTTATACTCACGGCTCTCCATGGGATGATGATTTTGATAAAATGGGAAAAATTTTAGAAGATAGTAATGTTGCAAATGATATTCTTCCAGAAGTTTTAGAGATAAAGATGGCAGCAGTTAAGGGACCTGCTGAACCTGATCAAGACTATAAGGTAGATAAATTCATTGATAATCTTGCTTACTTCATTGAAAGATAAATAATAATTGATTAAATATCTCAAAAATAAAGAAATATAAAAAATAGACTTATTTTTTTATTATTCATTCTGTATGAGCTGAAATAATTAAATCAGCAAAAAGTTTCATATCATTTAAAAGTGTATTTAATTTATCTTGAGATTCCCTGTCTATTTCTCCCGATTTCATAACAAGTACTGAAATTATATATTTAAATATATGTAACTCAACCTCCTTTCCATCCTCGTTTCTACCTTTAAAGTCAGCGGAATCTGACATAAAGATGTTTTCTCGAACTGCGTTGCAAGCATTAATAAAATCTCTTAAGTCTCCTCGTAATGTTAGTCCACTACTCACTCCTTGAACATTATGAACTATAACATTTCCTGAAATATCTGCAATTATAACTTTAGCTTTAATCTCATCAAGTTGAGTTTCTGCTTTTTCTACATGAGCCTTTAAATCAGCATAAGAAGAGATTAGGAGATCCCTAAAAGCTTTTGCTAATTCATCTTGCAGATAAATACTTGTTAATTTATATTCAAAATCATAATCTTTGAATAAATCTAAGAAGATTTCCTTCGCTTTTTTAACATTTGTATCCAATAATTCTTTTTGGTAATCCTCAGTATCATATTTATGGAGAAATAGAAAAATTTTCGGTTTTTCATTATTTTTTCGATATACATCTAATAAACCTACAAAATATTCCTTTGCCTGTTCAAAATTATTAGGATCGTGTAAATCCACAATAGGAATAAGAATATCTGTACCTCGAAAAATTTCGGGTTTTTCCATGTATTCTTTTCGATATTGCTCTTGACCTCCAAAATCAAAAATGCCAACTTGTAAACCTAAAAAAGGATGGCGTCTTGTCTCATATAATATAGTTGGAGATAGACTCTTTGTCTCTTGTGCGCTTTTTTCTGCAAACGCTACAGAATACAAGCTTGTCTTTCCACACCCAGATAAACCGACTAATGAAATTTTCAACTTATCAACCTTTTTTATTGTGTATCTTTCTTTATGATTAAATTTTATAATTTTTTATTTCATTTAACTTTTTTAAAAAAAATTTCATATATTTTTATTCCTTTGGTGTTATTTTAAGAGTTCTGGAAAATATTTTTCCAAAAGCTTCTGTTGATGCCTCAACTAAAATATTTGCATTAATAGGTTCACTTTCTTCTACTTCTAAAGGATAACCTATATCAATGGTTTCATAGGGAAATATTTCTGTAATAGTGGTTATCCAAGGTCTTTTTTCGAATAAATCTTCCACCGTTACAATTCTGATTTTCATATCTTCTAATACAAATCCAATAGTGTTTGTTAATGAGATATTCAAAATTTTGTCTTCTTCATTTAATGCATTTGAAACACTTAAGAATTTCCTTGCACCAAAAGCTTTAGCAGTAGCAGGCTTTTCCTCCTCAGGTCCAGTTTGAATCTTAGGTACTTCTTTTTCTTCGGTATCCTTTACAATAAAGACTTTTCTTTTTTGTATGGTGTATTGAGAAACTTTTTTAAGTTTAGCTAAGAACAAAACTGAGTTTAAATTAATAGCATCAAAGGGTTCTATTTTAAGGTAACCTTTCTCAGCAGCGTCTTGAACAATTTCAGTACCTATTCCTGTCCTAGCAAATACTGTATTTTTATTTGGACCGCTTCCGACTGATCCTACAGAGATATCAGCATTTTCAGCAGTTAGATCAGTACAAAAATTACAACTGGAAGATTTAAACTTGTCTAATTCTTTAATTGTGTATGACTTAACTGGATCTCCTTTAGGGTCATAATAAATATGAAATTTCCCCTTATTTATATCCATTTTTTGTACTTTTTTCAGGTCAATTCCATCTTTCTTAAAAGTAGGATATAGGGCTTCTGGAGAAAATGAATCCATACAAAATAATCCAATAGTTAATATATGAGCCCTCATAAAGTATTTCAGCATTCCTGCTGGAGAACTCGTCATTTTGTTAACAGCATCGATATTACAAGGAGTACCAACAAAAGCAATAGATCTATAATCTGCTCTTATAGCATCCATAAGAGCTTCAACAGTTTGAGAATGACTATAAATAGAACCTGATGCTTTTATTGCATCATCCTTACTTGTAATAATTTGAGCTACTGGATGCCAAGGATTATTCTCATCTTTCATTGTGACTATAGCTGCATCAATCAAATGTTCATCAAAAAGATAACAAAGAAGAGATGTAACTGTCCCTCCATCCTGTCCTCCAATTACTTCAGGAATATTTGTATTTGCTACATAGCCAGACTTGAAATCCCCCATTAACTGAATAGGATCTGTGATGGTTCTAGGACATTGATTATAACATATCCCACAACCTGTGCATTTGCCTATTAATTTTGGTTGGCCTGCTAGATCATCCCACTCAAGAACTGGACATACGGCAGCACAAGTACCGCATTCAGTGCAAATACCCGTTCGAATTATCTCTTTCATAAGCATTCCATAGCTATCCTTTTTTCCTTCTAACTTTTTTTGAATATAGTCAAAGGAATAATCGTATTTGGATTTATCTTCTGCTTTTTCTTTACTCATCTTCTTATTGCCATTAATTACTCTGAATTATATTATTTCATTAAAATCTTATTTAAAATAAATGGATTAAAAAAAATAAAGATTATTCAACAAATAGGTAATTAATTACTTCTCTTTACTTATTTTTGATAAAGTAAAAATTATAAAATTATTTTATGAATCCATTAAATCTTGGCTTTCTTCAAGCTTTTCTTCAATTTTCTTAATTGCATTTGAAGCGTGAATTCTCACTATTCTATGAAAATCGTTTACTCGTTTTAACAGAGCACTCAATGCTGATTCTTCACCAAATGTTTCTAAAAATTTAATTAAACTTAGTTTAACCTTGAAATTTTCTGTATCATTATTTCTTAGATATTCAGATAACATCGCAATATCTTTACTAAGTAATCTTCTCAGTTCATTGTCTTCGTCTTTTATTTTATACCAATTTTTTTGAAAAACATGATAAATAGCGTCGGCAGCAACCTTCTTAATTAACCAGTATGCATCACTATCATCTAATACTTCTATAAGATTTTCTAATGGCTTAATGCTTCCGATTTTTCCAAGAGCAATGATAGCATTTTTCTTAACATCAAGATTTTTTATCTTTAATAAATTAATTAAAGGTTCAACAAATTCATCTTTCCCAATTTCCCCTAAAATAATCGGTATATTTTCTTTAATTGTAATATTATCAGAGCTTAAATGTGAATACAAATAATCATAAGATACTTTGCGATTGTTTATATAGATTTTTTTAATGGCTTCTATAATAAACCATTTTAAATCTAAATCTGTATACTCAAAGCTAATATCTTCGATGTTTAAAATATCTAAAAGCTCTGGAACAGCAGAAATATCACCGATTTCTCCTAATGCTATGATTGATGCTATAGTAACTTCACTATAAATATCATCCAAATTAGATGTCAGAAAATCTACAGCTTCTTTTAATTTTAGTTTCCCCGATAAGATTATCGCATTCTTTTTAACAATAAAATCATCAACTAATAGTAATTTAATTAAATCTCTGTTTACATCCTTTCCTAGGATTTTAAAAATTGTAATAACGCACTCCATTAATTCTGAGTCTTCCTGATTTAAAATCAGGGTAACGATATCTAATATTAATGCTTTATTTTGGATTAATTCATCTACAATTTCAGGATACTTTGTTTTCAAATAGCTTATATTTTTAAAAGCTATATTAATGCTTGATAAATCATGTCCAATTAGTTTTAAAATCTCAATTTTATGTTCTTCTGAATACTTTTTCTTTCTTAAAGATGTTACTAGTCGATTAATTAACAGTTCTGGAGTAAGGCTTAATAGTTCATCTTTTACAAATTGTCTAATAGAAGGATATCTACTATCTAGCTCATTAATGAATAGCTGAATTTCAGAGTCTTCAAATTTGATCTTTTTAATAGCCTTTAAGGTTGACAATTTAACATTATGATTTACTGAGTCTTGTTCTAATACCCACCTTAATGGCTTCAAGCCTTTTTCAAAATTTATTTTACCTATCGCTTTTGCTGCTTCACATTTAATTTCAATCCCTTCATCAGTAATTAACAGGTTTTCGAATATATCAAAACATTCTTTTTTCAATGATGGCGAATCACTACTAATTAATCCCAGATATTTGATCGCTTCTTGTCTTATATTATTGCTTTTATTTGTTTCAATAATTTCTGACAATAAATTTTTAGAATTTTCTAATCCTAATTCTTTACGTTTCTTATATATTTCAAGGGGTTGACTATTGAGTTTTGACATGAAGGGAAATTTAAATCTTTTAAAAATTCTCTTTAATTAATTATTATCAAGATAAAACATTCCATTATAAAAATATTTTCCATTAGGTTTTGAAGAATTTCTTATATATATAGCCAATATATAAAGAACTAATTTGATCGAAATATATTAAGATTTAGTTGCTTGTTTATGTTCTTTTGGTTTTAATATTTTTAAAGCATAGATGTCGGTTATAAGCAATGTACTGGATAAAACAATGCATGTGTTTATGAAAAATAAAGGTAACTTAAGAAAAATAGTATATATTCCTATTAAACCTCCTAAATAAAATAAAAGTATGTCCATAAAAGAATTAATTTTAGTATCTCTTCTATGGTCATATTTAAGCTTTATTTCATAGAGAATAAAATTCTCAATCGTTTCCCAAAGTATTGCTGCAAGAAAATTCAGGCCAAAGTAATAAGGATTAAAAGAGATTCCAAAAAATAGATCGAACGCACCATAATAAGCTAAAAAAATTAAATATCCCAAAGTTATATGAATAAAACTAAAGAAATCAACTGCAGAAATCCCTACCTCTTCCTTACATCTTGCTATTATACCCATAATTAATGATATACGTACGTAGTTTATCTATAAAAAAGACTTGAATACTATTTATGAAGTGGGAATTGAAGCTCCCGATGGAACGGAATAACCAGAAACCCCCGCTCCTTGAAGTATATAACCTAAACCGATAAGAAGATTACTTAAAAGAAAACCTAGCCCTAAACAGTATCCAAAACTATTGAAAAAATAATCTCTAAAATTAACTCCCTGACTAGAATTTGCAATTGCGCCTCCTGCAGTCGTAATTATGGTTGTACATATTAATGTTAATATTGTTATACCTATCGACCAACCTACTAAAGGACTGTAATATTGGATTTTTGGAGATGGTATATGTGTATAAATTAAATAAATTGCTGGAAAAATGAATATAAGCGCTAAAAATAAATGTAAAGTGATATAAATAGCTATTATCAAGTCAACCCAAGCTATGGTTGGATTAACAAGCAATACAGTACCATGAATCCACATTGGTAACATAAAAATTATTCCAGTAACCATCAACATTATTCCCTTATTTTTATAAGAAAGCCCTGACATAAGAAATCCATAACCAACAAACGGAAAAATTTCAAAAATTACCAATGGTATAGGTATCTGTAATCGTGGAACTGATGCTAATCCAATAATTATAAGTAAGAAACCAACTCCTAATCCAAGAAAAATAATTCCTAATTTAATTTTTAATTTGTTATCCATATAAATCACACTTTTTTAAAAAGAATCATTAGATTATTCAAAATATAAGCATATAAGGTATTTAATATTTACGTCTTGTGCAAATTCTTTTGCTTACTTCTCTACAAGATTTCATGTATCAAGATTGCTATAAGGTTTTCATTAATTTTATAAAAGATTGATTATGAAAATCATTATGTCAATACGCCAGTCTATAAATAAAATAAGAGCTAAATTTTACAATATAGTCACTAATTATGATTTTGTTAAAAAAATCTCTCTGATTGTAATCCTAACCTATCTTTCTTTACTTCTAATTGAAGTTATAATAGCTGCTTTACTAGGTCCAAATGGTTATACTATTTGGACACATATGATTTCTGATCTTGGAGGAAGAAAACATACACCAGCTCCAATCTTATATGATATTACATGTATAATTGGAGGTATATTAACCATCCCTTTGACTTTTTATATAGAGAAATTAATGGCTCCTTTACCATCTAGAAAAGACATAGGACGCCAACACTATTCTCGTCTTAGGTTTAGATTGAGTAGTAATGCTTTTTTCTTTAGTTTAATTGGAAATTTTGCTTATGTCGGGGTAGGTATTTGGTCTGAAGATAGAAATTATGATTTACTCGATTTTGCTGGATATCATGATGTATTTTCTTTCTTTTCCTTCGCAGGATTTGCCCTTGGAGCATTTTTCATTGGATGGATCATTGTTTTATATGATATGAAAATAAATAAAGCATTTGGAATTTACGGGATATTTGGACCAATAATTATGTTAATTATATTCCTATTAACTATGGAAGCATTATGGGAATGGATGCTACTCTTTTCAATACTTCTCTGGATTATTCCACTGTCATTAACAGTACTTTTAAAGCAAGATTTAATACCAGAATAACTATACTAAATGAATAATTTTATTTTTTTCATCTTTAATAATTAGTAGAGAAAGCATATTTGATCCGAAAATCTTCAACTTCTACATTAATTTAAAATACTAGTTCCACTCATTTATTTAATATACTCCAATGATTTTTAATTGATTATTAAGCATGCCAAATTTTTGTACTTATTGTGGAAAAGTTTTAGAAAAGGGTGTTAAATACTGTACTAACTGTGGTGAACTAGTAATTGAAAAAATCCCAAAACAAGTCGAAACTAAAAAAGAAGATATTGTTAAAGCTAAAAAGAAAATTAACTATATTCTTACTTCTTCTCAGCGCAACATTTTTTTACTAAAAATTTTACCCACCATGTTAGTAGGAGCAACAATTTGGTTAATTAGTGAAATAATATTTAGTGCCATTTTTATAGAACTTGAATTTACTATAATATTTCTAGCTTTTTACGTTTCAATGATTATTATTGAAATTATCTTATTTACTTTATTATTTTTTATAGCTAAATCCAATAAAATTCAATTAGGCCTTATAATCTTTTTTTTATTTAGCTTTATAGCGGGAATACTTAGTCTACCCATAATTATGATAACAGAATTTTTACCTCAGGTTCATATGTTCGTTTTCTTATCACTTGGGGCTATATTAATAGTTTGTTTGATGGGTACTATTTTAAGAGAAAATTATTTCTCCAAAGGATATTTATGGATGCACATTATAATTTTTTTAGTAGGGATGGCTATGTTAGAAGGAATTTTTCTCTTAATCTTTTCAATTAGAAATTTCTTATTAACAATCCCCATTTCTCTAGCTTATATACTCGTCGTATCACTAACAACTATGTTTTATGGAGCTAAATCAGTACAGAAAAATAGTGAAAAAGATCCGTGGATTTACATTTTTTTCAAAATAGAAGGGATTTTGCTATTAGCCTTAGTAATAGCCGCTGTAATTGTTGTTATTGTTCTTGTTCTCATTGTTATTGGTATTGCATGTGGGGGAAGTGATTTAAATTTTTCTGGTTTTTCAGGAGGAGGCTCTAAATCGAAAAGAAGAAAGAAAAAGGCTTAAAATTAATTTCTATGCCTTTCTTTTCTTTTTTGTAATTCTACTACTTTAAACTTATATTAATTACAACATTAGATCTATCTATAATTGACACTCTTTTGATTATACATGGATAAAAAAAAAATTAATAAAATTGCTGATGCGATAGAGCAATCGATGAAAAAAGGGCATATCAGCACTTTAATTTTGTTAGCATTGGAAAAAAGCCCTTCTCATGGCTACAATTTAATGCAAGTAATAAGCGATGGGACTTATGGGGTTTGGAATCCAACAGCTTCTTCTTTATACCCCCATCTTGCTTCTTTAACTGAAAAAGGTTTAATAAAATTTACAACTGAGATGGACGGGAAAAGGGAGCGAAAAGTATATGAGATAACATCGGAAGGAAGAGAAATGGTGAAAGAATTAATTGAAAGGCAACAGACTATGCGAAAATCTCTACTTTCAATGGTACTCTCTACCATGGGAATTACAGACGATACTATTCCTAACGAATTTGAAGATTTAATGGGACCTGATATAATAGATGACCAAAGTTTAATAAATAAAACCAATGAAGAAAAACTAGAAATCCTTAATAAACGAAGAATTGTATTATCAAGCATAATTGAAAAATTACAAAACGTTGTGAATGAAATTAACCAAAGAATAAAAAAGTTGAAATAAAATAAAAATTAAATATTTCGTTTAGAATAGCTATAAACTATAAAATTCTTAAAATTTTTTTAGAATCGCATTTTTAGGCTTAATCCTTGTTTGATGAGTTTATACAAAAAATTTATATTTCCGAAAAACCTAACATATGTTAGATAACGATATATCTAACTTTTATATAATCAAAAAATTATATGAAATTTTTCAGGAGGAGACATATTTGAAAATCCTTTTAACAGGTCCATTTGGAAATGTAGGGTTAAGTACATTAGAAGAATTGCTTAGGAGAGATTATAATATAAGAGCTTTTGATATTAAAAATAAGAAAAATCGAAAAATAGCTAAAAGATTTAAGAATCAAATTGAGATTTTATGGGGAGATTTACGAAATTATGAAGATATTGAGAAAGCTGCAAAAAGTGTTGATTTTGTTATTCATTTAGCAGCCATTATTCCCCCAATTGCGGATAAACTTCCAGAATTAGCAGAAGAAGTAAATGTCGAGGGGATAAAAAATATAATAAAAGCTATAAAAATTCAAAAAAATAAACCAAAATTAATTTTCACATCATCAATTGCTGTTTATGGAGATCGAAGGAATAACCCTATGATTATTCTTACAGATCCTCTTAATCCAAGCAACGGTGATTACTATGCGACAACTAAAATTAAAGCAGAAAAAATTATTCGGGATTCGGGAATTGATTTCGCGATTTTTCGATTAACTTATATCACTTCTGTAAATAAACTTGAAATGGATCCTTTGATGTTTCATATGCCTTTGGATACTTGTATAGAGATATGTGATACAAAGGACGTTGGTTTAGCTCTAGTTAATGCTATTGAATGTAATGAAGTGTGGGGTGATACTTTCCATATAGCAGGAGGTGAACAATGCAGAACCAGCTATAGAGATTATATTAATAATATGATGGAGATTTTTGGATTAGGCCGAAATTTTTTACCTGAACAAGCATATGAACAAAAGGACTTTCATTGTGGATTTATGGATACAGAAAAATCTCAAACGCTTTTAAATTATCAAAGACACACTCTTGAAGACTATTATAATGAAGTCAAGAAAAAAGTTGGTGCAAAAAAGTTTTTTATGCCAATGGTTAAATGGGCTGTACGTTTTAATCTTTTAAAACGTTCAGAAGCTTATCGCCGATATAAATTCTTCAGGAGAAGAGTCGGAGCTTTTAGCATTTCTGAAAATAAATTGATTAGAAAGATTCTTTACAATAATTTTAAAAAGATTGATATGCTTGAACAAAAAGTAGATGAGTTAGAAAAAGTCATACAATTATTAACTGAAAAAGATGAATATTTCAAAATATTTGAACAAAAGGAGCAATATTAAATTTAGACAAGTCTTTCAAATGAATCAAAAATTCCATATTTTTTAAAAAATTTTTTTTATTTCTCTTAATTTTCTAAATTAAAATTTTCTATATGGTATATTTTAATTAAAAATATTAAACTGGATAATGGATTTCCCTTATCTTGATAAATGAATAAATTTAAAAATTTAAATACCATAAAGATTGTAATAGTTTAAAATAGAAATTATTGATTTTAAAAGAGTAATTGAGGTGAAAGGGGAAAGGAGTATGAAAGATGAGAAAAATCATCGGATTGGATACTATGCTTGTCAATGAGGTATAAACATTCGAGGTAAAGTGGATTGCGACAAACTAGTAGAATTTGCTAAAGAGATGGACGATGTCGTTATTTCAAAAAGTCATGCCTTTTTGTGTACTGAAAGTGGTCAGAATGAAATTATAGAGGATATTAAAGAAAAAGGATTAACCAGTATAGTTGCTTCAGCCTGAACACCGCGAACTCACGAACCCATTTACCGGGGTTCAATTGCCAAAACAGATCTTAATCCTTATTATTTTCAAATGGTTAATGTACGGGAACATTGCTCTTGGTGTACTGAAAGTAATGAAGATGCATTAGAAAAAGCAAAAATCTTAGTAAAGAGTGGAATCGAGAGAGCTAAAACATTAGAAGTAGTACCTATCAAAACCGTTCCAGTAGAAAAAGCTACTTTAGTAGTAGGTGGCGGAATTGCGGGAATGAATGCTGCCCTAGATCTTGCAAACGCAGGAATAAAAGTTTATTTGGTTGAGAGTAAAACGACGATTGGAGGAAGAATGGCTCAATTAGACAGAACATTTCCTACAGATGACTGTGCCATATGAATTTGCGGTCCAAAAATGCTAGAAGTTAACAGAAATGAAAATATTGAAATTCTTAGCTATGCTGAAGTTAAGAATGTAGAAGGTTACGTCGGAAACTATGAAGTAACTGTAGAAATGAAACCACGTTATATTAATAACGATTGCAATGGCTGTGGAGCTTGTACTGAAGTATGCCCTGTCTATACTTCGAACTACTTTGATGAGAATCTTGGAGCTCGTAAAGCTATTGATATTGCGTTTGGTCAAGCGGTACCATTTCTATACGATATTCAAAGAGAGAGCTGTGTTGAATGTTTTAATTGTGTAGAGGCTTGTGAATTAGATGCTATAGATTTTAGTCAAGTCCCAGAGGAAATAACATTTAAAGTAGGTACTATTATTATCGCTACTGGGTGGGATATTTATGAACCCTATGGGGAATATGGCTATGGTGAATTTGATAATGTAATTACACAAGCTCAATTAGAACGAATGCTAGCACCTAATGGACCATTAGAAGGGCATGTTAGGAGAGTGTCAGATGATAAAAAGCCCAAAGAAATTGTGTTTATTCAATGTGTTGGAAGTAGAGATACAGAAAGAACTTATTGTAGTGGCGTATGTTGTATGTTAGCACTTAAGAATGGGAAGCTTCTAAAAGAAGAATTTCCCGATGCTAATATTACAATTTGTTATATAGACATAAGAACTAATGAAAAAGGTTTTGAAGAATATTACCAACGAGCAAAAGACTCTGATATTCGTATGATTCGTGGAAAAGTTGGAGAAATAACTGAAAATCCAGAAACTAAAGATGTAAATATTCGCGTTTATTCATCTTTAACTGATGAAATTATTAAAATTGATGCTGATCTAGTTATATTATCCTCTGCCGCATTACCTTCAAAAGGGACAGAAAAAATAGCTAAAATTCTGAATTTAGATGTAGATCGAAATGGATTTTTAACTGAAAGTCATTTTGGACTTATGCCACAAGAAACAAAAACAAAGGGTATTTTTATTGCCGGCTTTGCTCAAGGACCGAAAGATATCGCATACTCTGTGTCTCAAGCTAGAGCTGCAGCAAGTAAAGTCTCAGAATTAACAGCTCCAGGAAAAGTTGACATTGAATTAATAACTGCGCAAATAGATAAAGATTATTGTATCTCTTGTAGAAGATGTGAAAAAGAATGTCCTAAAGGCGCTATTAAAATTGATGATACTGAAGGAGCTATTGTTGATGAAATTAATTGTGATGGATGTGGTATATGTGCTAGTTGTTGTCCTACACAAGCTATCGATATACGGTATTATAGAGATCATCAATTATATGCTGAAATTGAGGGGATATTAGGAGGTGATTAAACAGATGGATAATAATTTAAATATACTAATGTTCGCTTGTTTAAAATGAGGTTATGGTGCTGCTGATCTAGCAGGTGTGTCTCGATTTAAATATACACCTTCGGTTAAAATTATAAAAGTACGTTGCACAGGAAGAATTGATGCTAAGCATATCTTATATGCTATTAAATCTGGAGCAGATGGTGTTATGGTCGTTGGATGACGACCTGATGAATGCCAATATAAGAGTGGAAATTTTAAAGCTCAGACTCATGTTGATTTAGCGAATAGAATCTTAGATCGAAGAGGTTTTGGAAATCAAAGAGTTAATCAGTATTGGTTAAGTAGTGCTGAATCTGAAAAATTAGTGAGGAGTGTGGAAGACACGCTTGAAAAAATAAGGAAGATTGGACCCAATCCACTGAATTTGCTAGAAATAAAACGAAAAAAAAAAGGAAAAATCCATTAACTACTCCCTTAGAATGATTCTTATAAATAAATTATGGTTATAAGATAACTATCCACGCGATGGAGGGAGTTTAAAAATATTAATAGAAAAGTTATTAAAAAAAATATTGTAAAATTGAAGGAAATATGGTTCAAATTATAAATAACAAATTGTTCGAGAAAATCTCTCCTAATGCATTGATGGAAGCTACGTATAAAGCTTCAGGAAATTTCCAAGTAAGAGCTTTTTTTGAAGCAAAAGATGAAATCTTAAAAGCCGGGAAATATACAGAAGAAGAATTCTATGACATCTTAGATGGGATGGTTGATGCTGAAACTGAACGTTATTTAGTTCTGAATAAATTAAAGAGAAAGAAACCTCTGTTTTTGGAAGAAATTGCTGAATTAATCAAAGAATTTCCTCCTACTAATGTAATAAGGGATGTAATTTATCTAAAAGAACAGGGTTACATTGAAGAACATATTGAAGTTAAGACGAAAACTGTTATAAAAAAAATAAAGGGAGAAGAAAAGGAAGTTGAAGAAAAAGAATATTTTTATCGATATCAAGTGAAAGAACTTCCAGAAGATTTTATTGAACATTATTTTGAACCAGTTTCTATTGTATATGATGCTGGAGCATGTTGCCAATGTGGATGGTGTTCCTCAATTTGCCCTGTCAATGCAATTGCAGTAACCGCAGATGCTCTTGAGATAGATGATGAAGTTTGTATGAAGTGCGGATTATGTTATTCTGTTTGTCCTCGTTCTTTTTCAATTGAACAAGCCTTATTGAGTATAAAAAGGCTTAATAAATCTCTTAACTTTTCAGAAAAAATAAATGGATATGTTAACACATATTCAGCCACAACAACTAAGGATAATATTAAAGAAATACGACAAGATGGAGGGATTGTAACCTCGTTACTTGAATATTTACTAAAGAATAAATTTGTTGATGCAATTGTAGCAGTACAGCATTCAAAAGATTTTTGGAAACCAGAGCCTGTGATTGTAGATAATATAAAGGATTTATATAAGACAGGTGGAACGAAATATGCAAATGCATCAACTTTAGCTATTATTGATGATACAAAAAAATTCAAGAAGATAGCAGTTGTTGGAACACCTTGTATGATAAATGCTATTGAAAAAAGTAATTTATTTCCAAGTGGTTTACCCTTTTTCAATAATATTAAATATAGGATAGGGCTTTTTTGCATGGAGGCGTTTCCTTATGAAGGCGTACTTAAATTAATTAAAGAGCAATTTGATAAGGATTTTAGAAAAGTGTCAAAGATGGATATAAGCGGTGGAAAATTTATCATTTATTTAGATTCAGGGGAAGACTTAAGAGTACCTCTTAATGATGTAAAATCTTACGCCCGAAATAACTGTCATTATTGTGAAGATTTGACCTCAGATTATGCAGACGTATCTGTAGGTTCAATAGGCTCCCAAGGAGGTTGGTCTTCTGTTATCACTCGTACAAAGAAAGGTGAGGAGATTTTTCAAGGAGCTATTGAAGCAGGATTAATAGAGTCTCAGAGTTTAAAAGAAGTTAAACCAGGACAAGCTCTTTTAGAAAGAATTGCTGGAACAAAAAGGAAAAATTGTAAACCAATTGAATTAAATAGAAATAAGAAAATTTAAATGTTTAAATAATATGAGTTCAAAAACATTTCAAGATTTAATAAACGAAGTTCATGAGAAGGGGATATGTCAAGAGTGTGGAGGATGTGTAAGTTTTTGTAGCTCCGCTGAGTATGATGTTATTGGTCTTAAAGATCTATATAAGCCTCCAGAATATATTAATAAGGAAAAATGCCTCGAATGTGGAATTTGTTATTACATATGTCCTCAGACTCATATTTTAGATAATGAGCTTAATAAAACTTATAAGTTTACTGATTATGTTACAATGCCTATAGGGTATTATGAAGATATTTATTCATGTCAAGCTACTGATTCAGAGTTTCTAAAATATGGAACTGATGGTGGAGTTGTTAACTCGATTATTAATTTCTTAATAGAGATAAAGTTAATTGATGGAGCGGTAGTTTCCAAAACAGAGGCTCCATTTTCAAGAGAAGCTACATTTGCCGATAGTAAGTATGATTTATTGAAAGCATCTGGAGCTAAACTAGATATATCCTCTCACTTAAATGAAATTCAAAAGTTTTGCACTTATACTCATTCAATTCCTAAATTAAACCATTATAAATTTAAGAAATTAGCAGTTGTAGGTACACCATGCCAGATATATACAATGAGATGTATGCAAGATTTAGGGGTCACCCCTTCAGAAAATATTGAACTTTGCCTTGGTCTCTTCTGTTATGAAAACTTTTTATTTGATAAATCCCAAATTGCTAAATTTGAGAAAGATTTCAATATAAAATTTGGTGATATTGAAAAAATCAATATCAAGGAGGATTTAATCTTTAGATTAAAAGATGGTAAAATAATACACGTGCCTTTTAATCATTTAAATGATTATATGCGCTCTGCTTGTAATGCCTGCGGAGATTTTACAAACATCTATGCGGATATATCTTTTGGAGGCCTTGGCTCTCGAGATAAATATACAACTGTTATAACTCGAACAAAAAAGGGAAAGGAGATTCTTTCAAAAGCATTAGATGCAGGAATAATTAATAACTTAGATTTAGATGCAACAAAAAAGAAAAAAATGCTAGATTTAATTAGCCAATATTCTCAATCAAAATTAAAACGTCAAAAAAATTTCATGAATAATCTACAATAGAGATGAGATCACCATAACGGAATCAAAAAGAGATATCGAACGGAAAAAATTATTTTCGGATACATTGGATTATTTAGAAAAAATATATAAACCAGATCTAAGGAATCTACTTAAGAAATGTTATCAGTGTGGACGTTGCAGTGGTGTCTGTCAGTTAAGCAAAGTTCAAAAATATACCCCAAGTAAAATGATTCAACTAATATTAGAAGGGTTTGAAGATAAAGTACTTGAAAATGGTGAATTGTGGGATTGTTTAACATGTAATCAATGTCTCAAAGATTGTCCGGAAGAAATTAATTTTGCAGATATAGTAAGAATTGCTAGATATAAAATGAGACATTCAGTTAAACAAAAACCTGATGAAATTGTCGCTCATAAAGGAATTTATACGACAATATCTGAAATCATGAGTCGCCCTTATATAACACCTGAACGCTCACTTGATTGGATTCCTAAAGGATGTAAAATTTCTGATAAGGGAAATATTTTATATTATGTAGGCTGTTTACCCTTCTTTAATTATGAATTTGAGAATTTAGATAATATTGCGGTAAGTACATTAAAAATATTATACCAAATCGAAAAAGAACCTATAGTCGTATTTAAAGAAGAAAATTGTTGTGGTCATGATATTTATTGGGGACAAGGAAAATTGAAGACATTTATTAAGTTAGCTAAGAAAAATATTGAAATGTTTAAAAAAGCGGGAATTTCTACGATAGTAACTGCCTGTGCTGAATGTTATAGGACATTTAGAGTTGATTATCCCAATATATTTGAAGATTTTAATGATAAATTTGATGTTAAACATATAATCGAATATATTTATGATAATTGGAAAGAAAACGTAATTGAATTTAAAAATCCAGACAAAAAAAGTGAGAAAATTCCTTTCACTTATCATGATCCATGTAGATTAAGTAGATTTTTACCTAAAGATAACAATATAATGGAAAAGGTTCGAGAGATTTTTAAAGAATTCAAAGAATTAGGTTATGATTTTAACGAGATGAAGCATAACAAGAAAGATGCGTTATGTTGTGGTGTAAGTTCTTGGATGAACTGTAATGAAAAATCTAAAGCCCTGCGATATAAGCGTATGTTAGAAGCAAAATCTGCAGGAAATATAATGGTAACTTCCTGTCCTAAATGCAGAATACACCTTAGTTGTCTTCAGGATGACTTTGAAGATATTGCATCAATTCAAATTTTAGATTTCTCTGAATTTTTACTTAAACATATAAAGTTAGTCAACTCTAGTAAAAAAGGTGAAGCAAAGAAATAATGGAAGGATCAGTCTTAGTTATCGGAGGAGGCATTGCTGGGATACAAACTTCTTTAGATCTTACTGAATTAGGGTTTAAAGTTTATTTAGTGGAAAAAGCACCTTCAATTGGAGGCAGAATGGCTCAACTTGACAAAACTTTTCCCACAAATGATTGCTCGCTATGTATACTTGCTCCTAAAATGGTTGAAGTATTTCGAAATCCCAATATAGAGTTAATGACTTATCATGAAGTGCAAGAAGTAAAAGGAAAACCTGGAGACTTTACAATTAAAGTTCTTAAGAAACCTCGTTATATAGACGAGACAAAATGTAAAGGATGTGGCGATTGCGCTGCGAAATGTCCAAAAATAGAGGTACCTAATCTCTTTGATATGAATCTAGGTAAGAGAAAGTCAGCATATATTCCTTTCCCCCAAGCAGTTCCCCCGGTATATCTAATAGATCCTGAATTATGCTTAAAAATAAATAAAGGAGTATGTGGTGTATGTGCTAAAGTATGTCAGGCTGAAGCAATAGATTTTGAACAAAAACCTAAAGAATTAGAGTTAAAAGTGGGAGCTATTGTAGTTGCTACCGGATTTGATATGCCAGCTGAAAATCTATCTTCAAGGTGGGGATATCAATATGATAATGTTGTAAGTGCTCTTGAATATGAAAGAATTTTGTGTGCATCAGGACCTTTTGGGGGTCATGTTTTAAGACCTAGTGATCAAAAAGAACCTGAAAAAATAGCTTTTGTGCAGTGTGCAGGTTCAAGAGATTTACATGAAGGTATACCTTATTGTTCTAGTGTTTGTTGCATGTATACAGCAAAAGAAGCAATAATAACAAAAGAACACTCTGATAATTCTCAATGTTTTGTATTTCGGCATGATATTAGAGCATATGGTAAAAACTTTTATGAATTTACACAGAGAGCCCAAAAAGAATATGGTGTAAAATATTTTCAAACAAAGATTAGTAAAATAGAAGAGGACTCCGAAACTCATGATTTAATTATTCATTATGAAAATTTAAAAACAGGAGAATTTGATGATTTTAAAGCTAACTTAGTCGTATTAGCTACTCCATTAGTTCCATCTAATGGAACTGAAAATGTAGCAAAAGTTTTGGACATAGAGCTGGATGAATATCAGTTCTTCAAGGAAAAAGATTACTTTAATAAATCTCAATCGACTAGAGATGGAATTTTTTTATGCGGATTTTGTCAAGGTCCGATGGATATACCAGAAACTGTTGCTGATGCAAGTGGTGTAGCAGGTCAAGTTGCTGCTTTTTTAAATTCTGTCAAATTTGATAAAGTAAAAGAGAAAGAGTTAGAAATACCTGAATTAGATATTAAAACAACGGATGAACCTAGGATAGGAGTTCTAATCTGTCATTGTGGAATTAATATAGGTAAATATGTTCAAGTACCTCTACTTGCTGAATATGTAAGAACTTTACCTAATGTAGTACATTGTGAAGATAATTTATATTCTTGTAGTTCTGATTCTCAAGCGCGAATTAAAGAATTAATAAAAGATCATAAGTTAAATAGATTTATTGTAGCTTCGTGTACGCCTAGAACTCATGAGGCCTTATTTCAGGAAACCTGTCAAGAAGCAGGATTAAATAAATATTTGTTTGAAATGGTAAATATTAGAGATCAATGTTCATGGGTTCATATGGATGACTTAGAAGCAGCAACTCAAAAAGCTAAAGATTTAATTAGAATGGCTATTGCCAAATCAAGATTATTAAAACCTTTGAAAGAAGAATTATTAAAGATCACCCCAACAGCATTAATTATCGGTGGTGGAATTGCTGGAATGAGTGCCGCCTTAAACATTGCTGACCAAGGATTTAAAACATTTTTAGTAGAAAAAGAGAGTTTCTTAGGCGGAAATTTAAATAACTTAAATATTTTATACCCTATCGAAGAAAACGCCTCAAACTTCCTTAAATTGACTATTGGAAAGGTTAAACAAAATAAAAATATACAAATCTTTCTAAATGCAAAAGTAAAAGATATTAAAGGGTATGTTGGTAATTACGTGGTAACTATTATCGATTCAGAAAATAATACTCAAGACTTAAGTATTGGGACCATTATTGTCGCTACTGGAGGTAAAGAATATAAACCGAAGGATTTGTTCCAATATAAAAAAGAAAATAAAAATGTTCTAACCCAATTAGAATTAGAACAAAAATTAAAAGATAAAGGAAAATCTTGGCTTGATAATATTGATCGAATAACAACGATCTTGTGTGTAAATGCGAGGCAAACTGAAGGAATTACTTATTGTTCTAATATTTGTTGTGGGAATTCTATTAAAAATATTGGACTTTTAAAAAAATTAAAACCAGAACTTGAAATTATCGTACTCTATAGAGATCTTCAAATGGCTAAGAAAAAGTATGAGGAATATTATCGAAAACATAGAAGGGATGCTATATTTTTAAGATATGATTTAGATAATCTTCCAATCATCAGTAAAAAAAGTAAAAATCCTGAAAAATATAATATTAAATTTTACGATACCAATCTCCAAGATTTTTTAGAATTTGATACTGATTTAATTGTATTATCAACTCCCATAATTCCAGCAGATAATTTAGATGAATTAGCTAAAAAATTAAAAGTGCCTCTTGATAGAACTGGATTTTTCCTAGAAGCTCATGTAAAATTAAGACCACTAGATTTTGCCACAGATGGTATTTTCCTATGTGGATGCGCACAATGGCCAAAAAATATACAAGATTCGATTTCTCAAGCAAATGGAGCTGCAGGAAGGGCAAGTAGGTTTTTAAGTGCCAAGGAAATTAAAACTTCAGGAATAGTCGCAGAAGTGAACCCAATAAATTGCATTGGATGTGGAAAATGTGAATCCGTATGCCCGTATAATGCTATAGATATTTTAGAATCTATTAAAGAATTTGAAGATGTGAGCTTAATAGTAAAAAAATCGTTTGTTAATTCTGCATTATGTAAAGGATGTGGCACTTGTGCTGCCACTTGCCCAAATGGAGCCATATCAATAATGCAATACGATTTTGACCAAATAACTGCCATGATAGAGTCATATTTATTAGAAGTGTAAAAATATTTAATGAAATGTTAAGTGATGCCGAAAGCAAAAGCGAAAGGAAGATTCCCAGACTTTAATCCAGAAATATTAGTTTTTTGTTGTAACTGGTGTTCCTACGCAGGAGCAGATTTAGCAGGGGTTTCCAGATTTCAATATCCCCCGAATATGAGAATTGTGCGTGTAATGTGTTCTGGAAGAGTTGATCCCTCATTTGTAATTAAAGCTTTAAAGGAAGGAGCAGATGGGGTACTCATAACTGGATGCCATATTGGTGATTGTCATTATATTTCTGGAAATGAATATGCACAAGAAAGATTTGGAAGATTACATGAAATAATAATAAAGCAATTAGGAATTAATGAAAAAAGAGTTAGACTAGAATGGGTAAGTGCATCAGAAGGAAAGCGGTTTGCTGATTTGATAACAGAATTTACAAATCAAATAAAGGAATTAGGACCATTAAAGGTTCTTTAGTTAAATCTATATAAAGAAAATAAAAATCTCTAGTTCTTTCTAAAAATGTTGAAAAAGTGATCATGACTGAATTTAATAAAAAATGAATGTCAATATTTCTAATTACGATAAATGATACAGAATTATTTAACAATCTGGATCAAAATTCACGAAAGTGATAGACTCTTCTTTAAAAAATTATTGCTTTCAAACAAATATTTCTGAAAAATTTTCAGAATAATCTTATATTATTAATGGAATTCGACATTTTTGAGCATAATACTTAAATAAATGCTTATACTCATCTTATAATTAGCGAAAATTTTCTTTACTGATTTGTTAAGAGATTTTTCTAATAAATATTTGAAAAAGAATTTAATTTAATATTTTTAAGAGGTAAATTCATTGGAAGGTTCTGTCTTAGTAATTGGTGGAGGGATAGCAGGAATCCAAACCTCATTAGATTTGACTGAATTAGGGTTTAAAGTTTACTTAATAGAGAAAGAAGCATCAATTGGAGGCCATATGGCACAATTTGATAAAATATTTCCAGCAAATGACTGTAGCTTATGTATGCTTGCTCCAAAAATGGTTGCTGTTTACAAGAATCCTAATATTGAGCTATTTACTCTATCTGAGGTTAAAAAAGTTAGTGGAAACTCGGGAAATTTTAAGGTATCTATAATTAAGAACCCGAGATATGTTGATGAAACCAAGTGTAAGGGATGTGGAGATTGTGCTGCGAAATGCCCAAAGATTGAAGCCCCGAATATCTTTGACATGAATTTAGGAAAAAGAAAATCAATTTATATCCCTTTCCCCCAAGCAACACCTCCAGTATATTTAATTGACCCAAAATTATGTTTATTTTTAAACAGAGAAGTATGTGGGGTATGTAAAAAAGTTTGCAAGGGTGAGGCAATAGATTTTGATCAGGAACCTCAAGAAATTGAATTTAATGTAGGTGCTATCGTCGTTGCTACTGGATTTGACATGCTGGGAGAAGAATTGTCTTCAAAATGGGGATATCAATATAAGAATGTGGTTAATGGATTAGAATATGAAAGAATCTTATGCCCAACTGGGCCATTTGGTACTCACATCTTAAGACCTAGCGATGAAGAAGAACCTGAGAAAATAGCATTTATACAATGTGCTGGTTCAGGGTATTTAGAGAATCATATTCCTTATTGTTCACGTGTATGTTGTATGTATACTGCAAAAAATGCAATTTTAACAAGGGTTTATGTTGAAACTCCTCAAATTACTGTTTTTAGACATAATATTAGAGTTTTTGGTCGAGATTTCTATGAATATACTAAAAATGCTCAAGAGGAATATCATATCAAATATATTAATAGTAAGATACAAAATATTGAAGAAGAACTAGAAACAAACGATTTAATTATACACTATAAAGATATGAAATCTAGAAAAGATGAAACTTATAAAGCAAATTTAGTTGTTCTTGGAGCACCATTGGTACCTTCAAAGGGGACAGATAAATTAGCAAAAATCTTAGGAATCAAAATAGATCAATACAATTTTCTCAAATCAGCCTCTTACTTTGATAAATCTTTATCGACAAAAGAAGGAGTCTATTTATGTGGTTTTTCTCAAAGCCCAATGAATATTTCAGAAACAGTTGCTAATGCTAGTGCTGTTGCAAGTGAAGTAGCAACATTATTAAGCCCAGTAAGATACTCACATTTAAAAGAAAGGGAAATTGATATATTACCAAAAGAAGGCACAATTAGTATTAATCCAAGGGCATTAGTAATAGGAGGTGGAATCTCTGGAATGACTGCTGCATTAAATCTAGGTAATCAAGGATTTGAAACAATTATTTTAGAAAAAGATAAACAGTTAGGAGGAAATATAAATTCTATCAATGTGTTGTACCCTACTAAACAAAGTGCATCAGATTTTCTTTTTAATATTGAGGAAGAAGTTAGAAAGAATGTCAATATTAGAATATTTTTAAATTCAAAAATTAGGAACATCACTGGATCAATTGGAAATTACGATGTTACCCTCTTAGACATAAATAATAAAATTCACCAGTTCAGAGTTGGAACTATAATCATTGCAACAGGAGGTCAAGAATTTAAGCCGATTGGTCTTTTTCAATATAATGAAGATAATAAAAATGTCTTAACTCTCTTAGAACTGGAAAAAAAGCTAAAAGATAAAGAAATCTCTTGGCTTAATAAGTTGAAACATGTGAGCATTATCCTATGTGTTAAAGCAAGACAAAAAGGAGGGTTCTCATATTGTTCGAATGTATGTTGTAGTAATGCCATTAAAAATATCGAAATCTTGAAGGAAATTAATCCAAGAGTTAAGATACTTGTATTATTCAGAGATCTACATATGGCTAAAAAAGAGCTTGAAGAACTATTTAGTGAAAGGAAAGAGATTGCCGATTATATTAGATATGATTTAGAAAATATTCCTGATGTTATTAAAATAGGACAGAATCCAGAAAAATATATAATTAAATTGAGAGATGATTCTAATCCAAATAATATTATTGAATTTAATACTGATCTAATAGTATTAGCAACTCCAATGATCCCACCTAATGATTTAAAGGATTTATCACAAATGATTGATGTTCCCCTTGATGAAAACGGTTTTTTTATTGAAGCACATACAAAGTTAAGACCTCTGGATTTTGCAGGGCATGGAATCTTCGTTTGTGGGTGTGCTCAATGGCCAAAAAATATTCAGGATTGTATATCACAATCAAATGCAGCAGCTGGTCGAGCAAGTAGATTCTTAAGTGTAAAACAAATTTCAACAACGAAATTAGAATATCTCTCATTCATGTTATCTATTCAGTGTTTCTTTAAAGATATGAGAGTTAATGCCAAAAAATGTAATGGTTGTGGAAGATGTGCTGAAGTTTGCCAATTTAAAGCGATATCACTTACAGACTCTAAACAAGAATATGAGGATGTTAGTATTGCCACTAAAAAAGCTATCATTAACCCTGCGATATGTAAAGGATGCGGAAAATGCTCAGCAACGTGCCGATTAAAAGCGATTGATGCAAGACACTATGATTTTAAACAGATATCTGCTATAATTGATCCTTATTTCTTAGAAAAAACAAAACCAGAGGAAAAAGTTGATGAAGGAGCAGCACTTACAATAGCCAAGTAAGTTAACTAAAGGATTGAAATTATGATTCTAGACTTTTATATCCTAATTTTTTTTTATTTAATTAGAAGCTCTTTTTTCTATATGGTATAATAGTGAAAAACTAATAATAAGGAGGATAGCTACTATAAAAACTGTAAAATAAACCAATTTAATTCCTTTATCATGAAAAATTGACTCATAAATTATAGGAACAAGGGCTATTCCAATAAATTGACCTGCTGTAGCGAGCCCTGCTAAAGCTCCGCGTCTCTCCTTAGATAAAGTTTGGCTATAATACATAATTGAAGGGATTAAAGAACCTCCAGAGATACCAACAAACATAAGACCAAATGTCGTGAATAAAAGCAGATTATTCCTAGTAATATCGCTAATTGTTAGCAGAATAATAATTCCTATATATAATGAAATTATTCCAATTAGTAATGCAATTCTAACTCCCTTTTTTTTAATTATGTATCCTATAATAATTCCTGAGATTGCTCCCATAATTCCAGCACTTCCGATAATTATTCCCGCAAGAGTTTCATCAATTATATGTGTGAAAGCTCGCGAAGTCCACACAATTATAGCTAAGTAAGTCTGTGAACTTAAAAATGCTGATATGATCATTAGAATTACAATAAATCTACGTATTTCTTGAGACAAATGAGAAAGAAAAAGATGAAATCCTGAGTCTTTAGTAGTTCGCTGAGGAGGTTTTTTTAAAAAAATTAATATAAAAATGCCTATTAAAGTAATTAAAATAAATAATAGATAAAGAAATCGCCACCCTATAATAACCAAGAGTCCAGCAAGTATTGGTCCAATTGCTACTCCTAAATTCGCTGCTGAGCCAAGATAGCCCATTTTTTTAGGAATTTTTGGTTCAATTGTAATATCTGTTATTAAAGCTATTAAAACTGGATTTACAAATCCAAAACCAATACCACCAAGAACGTTTGCAATTAAGTACAATAATAATGAAAATGAAATAGTTGCTACAAACATTCCCAATCCAAAAATTGATAAACCAAAAATGATAATAGGAATCCTTCCTTTGATGTCAGAAATTGCTCCTGAAAATAATTGAACTATTGCAAATGGAAACATAAATGATGGAATGGCAATTGATACTGAGCCTGGAGATACTTCAAATTCGGAGGAAAGGGCTCCAAATAGAACTAAGATAACATTCCCCGTTAATGGACCTAAGAAAAATAATACATATATAATTGCTTCAATTATCTTAAATCCCTTATGCTCTACTTCAGCTTCTTTTTCCCTAATTTCCTGGTTCATAACAATAGTTAATAAAGAAATCTCTCTAATCTTATTTTTATTAAAAAGAATTTACATATAAACCTAATTCATATACTTAATAAATTCAGATAAATTGAAGTAAAAATTCGAAATAAAAATGATATCTGAATAATATCCTGATGTTATCAAGATATAGATAAAAATTCGTAAAAGAACGGTTTCACGATAATTTTTTTTAATTCAAAAAATTAGATATCTTTAAAAAAATGAAAGAAAAACCAAATATTATTTTATTCATAACTCACGATCAAGGGCAATTCTTAGGCTGTTATGATTCTTTTCAAACTCCCAATTCCCTTAGTACTCCAAATATTGATAATTTAGCACTAAATGGAGTAAAATTTACAAATTACTTTTGTACTGCACCTCAATGTAGTCCCAGCCGTGGAAGTATCCAAACTTCTCTTTATCCCCATCAAAATGGATTGATGGGTCTCGTAGATCGTGGTTGGACATTGCCAGAACATAATAAAACTTTAGCTATGTATTTAAAAGAAAGCGGATACACTACTCATTTATTAGGATTTCAGCATGAAAGTTTTAATGCCTATTCATTAGGATATGATACTGTTAGCAAAAGAACTTATGAATTTAGATACTCACTGAAAAAAATGGAGAAAAATTATATAGATTTTTTCAATCATCATAAAGAAGATAAAAATCCTTTCTATGTTTGTATAGGAGTACCAGAAGTTCACCGTCCATTTGTAGTATGGGCAGAACCAGTTGATCCAAATATCGTTAAAATTCCTCCATATTTACCGGATAATCAGATTGTTAGAGAAGATTTGGCCTACTTTTATGGAGCTGTACAACTTGTTGATCTATATATAGGAAAAATCTTAAAACTGTTAGAAGAGAATGATTTAAGGGAAAACTCAATCTTTTTATATACAACAGATCATGGCGGTGCTTTTCCTAGGGCAAAATGTACTTTATATGATCCAGGTATTAAAACACTCTTATTAATATCATGGCCAAATTCAGAAATAATAAAACAAGGATTAGTAATAGATCAAATGATCAGTAATATTGATTTATTACCTACATTACTAGATTTAATTGGAGTACAAATTCCAAATGGTATAGAAGGCAAAAATTTTTTAAAAATATTAAATGACGAACTTGAAAATCATAGAACTGAAATTTATACTGAAAAGACCTATCATGAAGTTTATGATCCTATAAGAGCAGTTAGAAGTGAAAATTATAAATATATTAAAAATTTTAAGATGTCGAATACTCTTTATCAGATTCCTTCTGATATTGGTAGAGATCCTTCTGGAAAATTTATGAAGGATTTTATTAATAATCCTCGAAGTGAAGAAGAATTATATGATCTTCAGAAAGATCCCAATGAAATGAACAATCTTGTTAACAATTCTGCTTATAAAGATATTAAAATAGAATTAAGTCAGAAATTATTTGAGTGGATGAAAAATACTAATGATCCCATTCTAAAAGGTAAAATAAAAGGCCTACGTAAGATTCCCCCAAGATATTATTAATGCTACAGAAATACATAAATAAAACTTTTACACAATTTGGATGCTTAAGATTTGGATTAACATTTTTAATTACATTAAACGTCTATACCTTGATAATATGCTTAATAAATAGAAAAACGGATAGATAAAGCAATTTT
>JBHLNY010000124.1:5817-9649 GCA_048941065.1 Promethearchaeota archaeon | reverse complement strand
TAACTCCAAAAATAAAATGGTATATTGTAATAATTTTTTTAATTTTAAGTATAGTTTTTGAAATTGTCATATTTGTTGATCCATTAGGGTCTTTCTATTTTGATGAACCTACAACAAGTCCTCCTAAAGAGTTAATCGACTATAATGTTAATTTGAATACCCTTGCAGGAATATTAATGGGTTGTTTTTTAGTATCGGTCTTAATTTTTCTAGGGCTTGGCTTTTTATACAAGGCTTTTCAATCTACTGGTGAAATTAAAAAGAAATTCTTTTTTCTATCAATTGGAGTATTTTGCTTCTGTGTTTTCGGACTTTTAGAAGGGTTAACTGCTCCCGGCTTTCTAGTGATTATCGTAAGAATTGGTTACTTGAGTAGTTTTTGGTTTATGTATATAGGATTAAAATAAGAATATACCAAAAATCAATTTTTTTTTTTAAAGAAAAATTAAAATTGAGAGTTCAAATCATTTTAAATTCAATTTTGAAGATTCAAAGATCAAATTTAAATTATTTAAGTATTTTGATCAATAAAAAATAAAAAAGTGAAAGTACAACATATTATTGAATAAAAATTTTTTTTAATTTCGAAATTTAATTAGTCCTTTTATTAATAATTGTTAAATAAGGAAATTTAAGATGGAACAAGATATCATAACTGGGATATTATATATCGAGCTTAACGATGAACTTGGACCTAATCCAGTTTTTTGTTTTCCTTCTAATTTTTCTGAAGAAAATAAAATGCATATAAGTATCAAGGCTATAACAATTCTTTCTGGCGAACATGGTTTGGTTCCAGAATCTCTTGTTATTCTTCCATTTCCCTCTCTGAACTCAAAAGGATTAATTAAATATGTAACTTGGAGTGATAGTGCCCGTAGAGGTGGGATTGGACAATCTGCTATCACCATACTTTTTAAAGACGTCGATGATGTTATCTTTTATAAGTATAAGAATAATCTTGAGTTAATTTTTGCTGAAACTGCTTCGAAAATTATGATGCTAGAAAAAACAAAAGCAAGTATGGTAAGTATTGAAAGTGTATTACAAACACTTAAATTAACAATAATAAGTGTACTAAATGAGTTAAGAATTAAAGAAACTTCTACTCCAGATATAGAAGCCTTTCCTGAAATAACAAGTAAAGATATTGACTTAATAGATTACAAATTTAAGATAATAATCTGTGGAGATCCTGGTGTTGGAAAAACCTCATTAATTTTAAGATTTACTAAAAAAGCTTTTAAAAGAAATTACATTCCAACTTTAGGTGTACACGTTTCAGATAAGATATTTAATATTGATAACTCTATAGTTCAAATTGTTTTATGGGATATTGCAGGACAAGTCAAATTTGAGACTATGAGACAACAATTTTATCTTGGAACAGATGGAATATTTTTAGTTTTTGATTTAACAAATACTAAATCTTTTGAAAGTATCCAAAAATGGTATCAAGATATCAAAAAGCAATTGAAACAAAAACGTGAAATTATTGGATTTATTATTGGAAATAAAAATGATTTAATCGACGAAAAAATTGTCCATCTCGAACAAGCTGCTAATTTAGCAAGTGATCTTAATCTCAGTTTCATAGAAACTTCAGCACTAACTGGAGAAAATGTTGAACAGGCATTTTATAACATTGCGAAGACCCTCTACGAATCAGTAAAATAATCGCATTAAGATTAACAGCATTATAAACTATTTTATTTTCGTGAAAGGACAGTTTCACGAAAATTTTTTAATTTTAAGAAATTAATAGAGAATTTGCTTCTATACCAAAAGGTTAATTGGTGTATTATTTATTCTTCTATTTACTTAAATTGATTAAATGTTTATATTATAATAATTTATAAAAATTATTGATATATTGTACCAATTTTTATTTAATTCATAATTTCATTGATACTTACGATGTCTAAGGAACTTATAAATGCAATAATATTTACTGAATTTGATGAAGAACTTGGTCCGAATCCGATCTTATGGTATCCTAATGATTTAGCTGAAAGTATTCGTATGTCAGTTAGTATTAAATCAATTACCATTCTTTCAGCAGACCAAGGTATGATGCCTGAATCTTTAATAATTATGCCCTTTCCTGCTTTGAACTCGAAGGGGATAATAAAATATATTGAAAAAGAAGATCTAAACCGCCGAGGAGGGGTAATTCAATCATCTATCACTTTACTTTTTAGTGAAATTGATGATCTAATTTTTTATAAATATTTAAGTTATTTAGAACCCGCTTTTACTGAAACGCGTCAAAAAATAGTGAAATTAGGAGATATTAGAGCAAATAAGGAGATATTACAAAAAGAATTAGAAAGCTTACGTATCAAAATTTTGAATATATTAGATGATTTACGAATAAAGGAACAATCTAGAGTAAAATCAGAAGCATTCCCTGAGGAGCAAATAGAAGATGAGGGGGTTGTTAAATATAAGTTCAAAATAGTTGTGTGTGGTGATCCTGGTGTTGGTAAAACCTCAACAATTTTAAGATTTACCGATAACGCTTTTATACGTACATATATTCCGACTCTAGGAGTGAATATCTCAGAGAAAAATATCAGAGTAGATGGGAAATTGGTAGGTTTAATTCTTTGGGATATAGCTGGTCAAAGTAAGTTTGAAATGATGAGGAAACATTTTTATAAAGGAACAGAAGCAGTTATATTAATATTTGATTTAACAAATCGTAAATCCTTTGAAAGTATACCTAAATGGTATAAAGACATAAAGGATTACTTAATATCCGACACTAAGATTATTGGTTTTATTTTAGCAAACAAGGAAGATCTAATGGAAAGTAGAATAATTAAGGAAAAAGAAGTAATTAAAACTGCAAAAGAACTTGACCTTGATTATATAGAAACTTCTGCTTTAACTGGAAAAAATGTTGAACTTAGTTTTCATAAAATAGCAGAAGCATTAATTAATTCAAAAAAATCTTAATAGGAAAATAATGAGATTCGAAGAAATTATTTACAAAAGAAGGACAATTAGGAGGTTTAAGCAAGATCCAATTTCTTTAGATGTATTAAAGAAGTTGATCGATTTTGCTCGAATTGCTCCAATGGCTACTAATATCCAAGCCCTTGAATTTATAATCGTTCTAGATGCTGAAAATAGGAAAAAGTTATTTCCATTAATAAGATGGGCATCATTACTTCCAAAAGAACAAAGAACTCCTGAAGAGGGAAGAGAACCTACTTCATATATAATTGTTCTTGTCAATACTAAAATAAAACATTCATATGTTGATTATGACGTTGGTGCTGCTGTTGAAAATATTTTACTAGGAGCTGTAAATTTTGGTTTAGGGAGTTGTTGGATGGGATCCATTAATGCAAAGAAAATCAGGGAGCTTTTTGAAATTCCTGATTATTATGAAATAAAGCATGTAATAAGCTTAGGATATCCAGATGAAAAATCATTCATGGAACCTTTTGAAGATTCATTTAATTATTGGAAAGATAATAAAGGAGTCATGCACGTACCTAAAAGAGATTTAAATGATATTATTTTCAAAACTTTTTAATTTTATATTTACATTTAATTGTTAAAGAAAGAAATTCTTAATTTTATTTCAAATGCCATCTCTAATTGGATGGATAAATGGTTTTACTGTTATCATATGGTTTACCCTTGGTTTAATATGGGGGATCTATAGTCTACTCAAGGCAAAGAAGTCAAAGTCAAAGATTCTTGTTTCTTTAGGTTTAGCAGTATTGTTTATAAGTTTTTTATATTCTGGTTTAGTTTTAGATTCTCTATTTATTATTTTTAGAGAAAAAAATCTTAATAAAAATATACATGGTATTCT
>JBHLNY010000124.1:0-5717 GCA_048941065.1 Promethearchaeota archaeon | reverse complement strand
GTAAAAAGTATGAAATTACCTTCATTGAAAATTTTAAGATCTGAACGAGCTAAATTCTCACTTATAGATTCTTTATCTATGAAAAAACCTAAGAGAATATCAGAAAAAAAAATTTTAGAATTTCGCGAACAAACAATTTGCCTGATGTGTGAAAGAGAAGTAGAAGGTTTTATCAAAATTTTTATCTGTCCTCAGTGTGAAGCATTATATTGTGAAAGATGTACACAAAAGATGATAGATATGAGTAATATGTGTTGGATTTGTAATGAGCAAATAGATGAATCAATATCCATCAAATATGATAAAAGTAAAAGCAGAAATACAATTTCAAATAATTAAAAAATTTTGTTTAAAGTTAAAACAATATAATAATTGTTAACCCAAAACAGGTGTAGCACATAAGTTTAACTCTTATTGGATTATTTAATGGAATAACAGCAATTATTTGGTATGTTACTGGTTTTATTTGGGGATTCTTTAGTCTATACAGATATAAAAAATCAAAAGCCAAAATTTTGTTTTACTTTGGCCTAACAATAATTTTTATAAGTATGTTTTTTACTGGAATAGTTTTAGATTTCTTTTATATAATTTTACTAAATAAAAATTTAGATAATTCATTTGGTGTTCATGGAATTCTAACATTTATTTGGTTTGCTCCTACTCTCTCATTTGGGATATATATTGGCCTTGAATTTTTGTTACCGGGAGTTAAAAAGGATTTAAAAAAAGCAATATTATTCATTTATATTATTTTAGCAATAATTTTTGTTTTATTTCTTTTTTTAGACCATTTTGGAACTGTTGATTATAAAGAACCTACAGAAACTGGTGAAAATTTAATTGATAATATATTAATCATAGGCTCTCCTGCTTCTATATTACTAATGATCTTCTTAATTACAGCAATATTTTTCTATATTATTAGATTTTTCTATGGGACTGTTAAATCATCAGGAGTGTTAAGAGAAAAGTTCACACGATTAACTATATGCTTTATTTTATTAATAGGGTTTGGAAGTGTGGATATAATTGTTTTCCTGCCAACGATTTTATTAATTATTGTAAGATATGGAATGGTATTGAGTGGTCTTTTTTTTGTGTTAGGGATAAAAAAAGAAGAATCCTCTCAACCAGAAAAGTATATTTACGATGATGAGCTTGAGGCAGAGATCCCAAAATCTTCATTAACAGAGGTGTTATCTTACTCGAGACCCATTGACATATCTACAGAAGAAATTGAATTATATCGTAAACATACAATCTGCATAGTCTGTAAAAAAAAATTAAAGGGATTAATTGAGGTTTTTATATGCCCAATATGCAAATCATTTTATTGTGCTAAATGCGCAAAAATAATTACTCAATTAGAAAATATTTGTTGGTCATGCAGCAATCCAATCGATAGAACAAAACCAATCAAACCATTAAAGGAAGAAGAAGATATAGAGATTGACGTTCCAGAAGATATTCATAAAACATAAAAAAAGAGAGAAGAGGATAAAAATTATAAAGTTATAAATAACAAAATAAATTATAAAGAACTTAAAGTAATTCAAAAGTAAGAGAATAGTTTATGAGAATATCGGTTGAGGATTCAAGAACAGGAAAAGTTATTAAACTTGATGTTAAGGAACACCACAGTATAGAGAGAATCATAGATATAATTGTTAAGCATATGGGAATAATTAGTGCTGAAGAACGTGCATATACCTTAGTATTAAATGGAAAAGAATTACCTCCAGCGATAACCATTGAAGATTCTGTTCATAAATTTGGTTTAAAAGAAAATGATAAGTTAGCTTTATGGGCAAGAGTTATAGGAGGTCTAAATAAGCTATTATAATTTCAGATTATTAAGATTTGGATGTTCTAGTCTACAATTACTATATCATCCTTTTCTTCCTCTGATTCTTCTTCTATATTGTATTCCTTCTTGAGATCTTCCATTGTATTTTGTTTGAAAAATTGTGCAGCTTCTAAACAGATATCATACTTTAACGGATCATCTGGATTAGGATTCTCTACTAATTTTTGTAATGCTTTAACTGTAGTTTCTAAATCTGTTAGTCGAGACCATTTCTTCAGAATATTTAAACAAATAAAACCAGTTCCAGATTCACTTTTTAAAGGAATTTCAACAGGATGAATATTAGGATGAAATATATTCGATTGCCAAATGAATCTAATGCCTCCAGGGTATGGAAAAGTTCGATTTAATTCCAAATGTATTTGATGAGTCTTTTGAGGAACAATATCAATCCCTTCCTTGAAAGTGTCCATAATAAATCCTAGGGCTTCTAAATTTATTAAAAATTTAATATTATTAGCACTTTGAATTATTGAATTCGTATCGATAACTTTTATGCTTCTTAAGCTTTTAATTTCATTTTCAATCCTATTTTTCCAAATTTCTAACGGAAGTTCTGGCATCTTTTGAAAAGAAAAATTCTCATTGAGTTACATATTGATATTTTCTTTCTTTATATTTATATTATATCTTTTATATTAATCATGTTTTATTTTGAAATAGATTTAATCTTCATTCATTATCCCTATAAGAACACGTCCAACAATCTGGATTCTTTAACTTTTCAATAATTTCAAATTTATTTATTAATCCATTATAATTTAATTGTTTACCTATTAAGGGGTCTCCAATATGGGGGTTCCATTTTCCTTGCTCTTTAAATTGATCAATTCCTAATAAAAATTTTATTACTTGTTGAGTTTGAATTCCTCCAATAATAGAAGTTGTAGTAATTATTGTAGCAATTTTACCAATAGTAGCTCCATTAGAAGATTCAATTTCTTCTCCTGTACAGGAAAACTTTAACCACATTAAATCTAAATCGGTGCCAGAAATCCCGCATTGTAGACAAGCAGCATCAGCAACGCCTGAATATACAGCTTGAACTGACCCAAAGAATTCATCAATTCCAGAATCAATAAATGGTACTTGATAATAATAAGCATAATTATTTGCCTCAAGTCTAGCTTCAATATTATCAAGACAAGAGCAAATCACATCAACTTGCTTATACAAATTCTTATCTATCTCATTTAGAGCTTTCTTTATTGTTAAAATTTTTACTTCAGGATTGAGTTTTTCACACGCAGTTTTAATAACATCTACTTTATACTTATTTTCTACATTATTTTCCATATTAAACAAAATAGATCGATTAAGATTAGATTTTTCAATAATATCATAATCAATAATAATTAACTTTCCAATTCCACTCAAGCTTAAATTTTTAGCAACTTCATTACCTGTAGCACCCACACCGATTATCATTATTGTAGCATTTGAGATCTTATTTTGGTCCCATCCAGCAATTCGTTTCTGCCGATCATACTTATCGTCATTAATATCCTCCTCTCCTAAGAATTTATATTCAAAATCACTGTCTTCTGGCATAATTTTAGACTGTTTAACAATTAATTTGAAATATCATCTTTCTACTTGATAATGGCATAACTAATTTCTGTATACCCCTTTTCAATTTGATCGTTTAAGGTGAAAAATTTAAATTCATCTCTAATCGGATCAACAACTAAAGCTATATGATACGATTTATTAAAAATTGAGCGCTGCGTAGCTAAATCAACACTACTTAAAAAACATCCAAAATTTGGATGGGAATGCCACCATCCTAACCTTAGTAAGTGTTCATTATTTTGATTCAATTTTAATTTATCAAATTCCTCCGAATATTTAAAAAATTCAAATTGAATATCGTTGACTATCCCTTTTTCTCCTGATTCTTGAAAAGAAAATTCATTTGCTATGAAAGCCTCCTTTATGTAAAGATAATGATTTAATAAAATGTATTTCTGTTTATTCCAAATGTAGCGTTCTCCAACTAAATAACCAAAAACTTCATTAATATTTTCTTTACATATCTTTTTAATCCCTTCTATTACTTGTTTAGTGATATATAATGGAAATACGTAAGTATCATTAATTTTCATAAGCGGGTAATTTATTTGATTGTAATTAGATTTAATTTTCTATTTAAGAAATTTGCTTTTGCTTTATTTGAATTTTATTATAAATAGTATTTTTAAGAATTTCATTCATTATAATAAAAATATTTTTAGCCGAATCTTCTTGGATTGCGGAAAACCCATATGTTTTTACTCCAAAAGTTTCCTCAATTTCGTTAGGGTCAAAAGAAGTTTCTTTTAAATCCTGAAAATTTGCAATTATATAGAAATCTGCTTTCCGAACTTTTTTCTTTAGTTTCAAAAATAATTTTTTTGTTCTTCTTAAATTACTGGCTGCTGAATTAGTTATAATGCATATAATATCACAAATGTTTAATAAAGATATATAATGCTTTGCATTACTTATTAAATCTTCTAAGTCAATCTCTCTCAATATAAATTGTTTTATATTTCCTAAATTTGTTATGTCAACTGGTTTTTCAATGATTTCATTCATATCATCATCTATGTCTAAAATGGTTTCTCCAGGAAATAAATCCATAATAGTTGTTTTTCCTACACCATTTTCACCAACAAATAATACTTTTGGGGAAATAAATATATGTTCCTCCACAAATTCATCAAAAGTTTCGAATATTTTTGTTTTACCTGTCCAATTCTCTAAATATGGATGAAATCTTTTGATAAATTCTTTTTTCATAAGTTCAATTTTTTCTCTCGCTTCATCTTCCAAATCTTCTATATCTGTAAGAATAACAAATATACAATCAAATTCAGGTGAATAAGAATAAATAAAATTGAAATTTTTAAAATTGAGTGATTTTATTTCACCTACTTTAACTGCTTTGGCAAATCCGCTAATTGCTGTAAGAAAACCACTAATTAAATCATCTTCAACTTCACTGGGACAAAGATAATTTTTTGAATAACAGAGTATCCCTCCTTTTGCTATGATATATATCCTTGATATCATCTTAGATTTTAATTGATTTTCGGGTAATTTTTAATTTAAATTAAGATAATAAGATTAATTAAAATGATTATGAAAAATATATATAAATATAATCAAAAAGTTTGTAACTATAGAAAAATATCAAGGGATCTCTTATGCATGAGAAACAGAATAGAGATTCATATCCAAAAATAGTAAAAACAAAAAAGAAAGGAATAATGGAACAAAAGCCACCAAATGAAAAAATTATTTCTTATAAACTGATTGATGCTGAAGAAAAAGAAGAATCTAATTTTAAAAGAACTAAAACTGATTGAAAATACCATTTAATGAATTTCTATCTTTAATATTATTGGCGGTTTTTTTACCCAAAATGAAAATTTACAAATTTGGCAAATCGCGTAATTAAGCTTATATACTAATTTATTTAATTACTACTATATCGATTTTTAATATAATATTATTATTAACCAATATAGTAATCTAAATTATCAAGGGTGAAATATTAAAATGCTTTTCTTATCTGCCTTAAGTGGGATCATTGGCGTAACAACCTTAGGTGTACTTATAGCCTTTTGTATTTCTGGATTGTTTTTCTTCTATATATCAAAAAAGACTAATATTAAAACTCTTACAATAATGGGAATAAGTTTAATCCTAGCAGGACTTTGTTATTGTGGGATTTGTGTTGATTTCTTAACAATTGTTTTTACAGGTCACAATACAACTAATCTTTCACTAGGATACCTAATTTGGCCAATTGTTCCCATTTCTTTTACAATAGCATTTTATGTAGGGCTTGAAATCATATTAC
>JBHLNY010000123.1:0-9661 GCA_048941065.1 Promethearchaeota archaeon | reverse complement strand
AGTGATATTAAGCAAACATTAGGAAATTTATATGGACTTGACCCTAATGACTTTCATATATCATCTGGTGGAGTTACTATGGATGAAAATAATCAATTAAAAGACTATAATGTAAATGATGGTGATGACATCCTTTTGATCCCTGCGAGTACTGCTGGGTAAACTTATATAATTTTCTTCACAAATTATTATATGAGGGCATGAAGCCCCTCAATTTTTTTTTATTTATTTTAAAAATGTTAATGGTGGTAATATTGGATAAGGATTCAGACTTTTTTGCCAAGCAATTATCAATGAAAGAGAGAGATCTATATGATCGCCAGTTTCGTCTTGAGGGATGGTCCCAGAAATTGGTAAAAAACTCGAGAGTGTTAATTGCAGGTGTTGGCGGTTTAGGATGTGAAATTGCCAAAAATTTAGCTATGCTAGGTGTTGGTCATATAGATCTCGTTGATTTAGATATTATTGAACATTCTAATTTGAACCGCCAAATTCTTTTCACGGGTGTGAAGATGGGAGAACCTAAAGCAGTTGTTGCCGCTAAAAAACTAACAGAACTTAATCCTAATATTATTATTAAGGGGTATCACACTTCTTTAGAACGATTAGATCCTACTATATATCAAGCTGCTGACGTTGTTATAGGAGGTCTTGATTCAATGAATGCACGTCTTAACTTAAATGCCCAATGTATAAGATTTAAAAAGCCACTAGTAGATGGAGGAGTATCTGGTTATCATGGTCATGTGTACACAATCTTTCCTTATCAAAATGCTTGTTATGAGTGTAATCCATTACCTGTAGGAGAAAGTGATGAGATGGCCGCTTGTACTGTAGTTGGAATCCCTCGAAAAAGAATTCATTGCCTCTTTAAAGGAGACATGGCATTTAGAGAACAATTTGATAGAGATCCAAATCCAAAAGAATTAGATGATATTAGGTACATCCAAAAGGTTGCAAACGAATTGGTTAATAAACACAATTTCTTTCCTGAATACACCGAAGACGATATAGTTAAAATCATTGATAGGCATGATCCTGGAATAATAACTATAAATGCAACTATTTCTGCCTTACAATCACATGAAACAGTAAAAATTATTCATTGGAAAAAAGATCATAAAGGATTAGGTGCTCCTATTAAAGATTATGTAATTTTTAATGCTATGACAATGAAATTTTACCACATTGAAAAACCTAGAGATCCTAACTGTTCTCAATGTGGTAAAGGTGTAAAAAGAGTATCCATAAAAATGAGACCTCAATCGCCTTGTATAAATATAATTAGGACATTAGAAAAAAATGGCTTTAAATTGGATCCTGATTCTGAGCCAATTCTTACCTTACTTGATTTCAATGATATCACTATGCTAGATTTGGATCAAAATCCAATTGAAAATGGTTTAAGAAATTATGAATTTTTGACAGCTGCAGGGTTTAAAGATGGAGAAATTTTTATAACTTTAAAATTGAAATAAAGGTTTAATTATAAAATATTTTTTATAATAATTTTATGAAAAAAACAATTATTTAAGGATTAATTATCAATATAAATTTAGAGAAAATAAAAAGGGTTGAGAAAATGAGTATAAGAAGTAGCCGTATTTCCAAAGATTTTGCGGGATTAAAAAAAATGCTTAAGGAAGAGAATATTGTTCAATTAAAACCATTTAATCCTAAAAGGAAGAGTATTGATCATTTAGCCATTGCTATTAAAGGACCTAAAGGTACTGCATATGCCAATGGTCTTTTTAAATTAGAAATGAAATTCCCTATTCAGTATCCTAAACAACCACCTTTCGTAAGAATGCATACTCCAATTTGGCATCCAAATTTTTGGCCAAAGCCTAGTGAATATAAAGGACAGAGAAATATTTGTTTGGCGTTAGTAGATCCCTCTTTAGTTGGTAAAAAAGGTGGATGGAGTCCATCAAAAACTGCTGTTACAGTTGTTCAAGCGATAATTGCAATGCTAAACACACGTGGTAAATATGTGAATCCTACAGATGTTTTTAATAAAAAAGCAGCAATAGAAATGATGAAAAATCCTAAATTTTTCGAGAAAAAGGTAAAAAACTTAGTTAAAAAGTATGCTAACAAGAAATGGTGAAATTTTAATGAGATTTGATAATGAAAATAGTAATTCAATTAAAGAAGCAATAAAGCGAAAACTTAAAGAAAAAATTAAAAATGAACTACTTGAAGAAATATATAGAGAATTAAAATTAGAAGAAGAGTTAACAAAAGAAATAACTTCTACACTCAACCAAAAAAAGCCTTTAGAACATCCAAAAAGAATCAAAATCGAAAATGAAAATATATCAATACCACCAAAAATAGCCTATACTAAAAAAAATGATATTAGAGCGAATATAGCTATAACAGTAAAAGCTATCCTTAAAATAGCTAGCCATTCATTAAAATACGCACATTTTAAACTTCCTAGAGAAAAATGGGTTGAAGTAATAGGGCTTCTTGCAGGTAAATTGGATATTAATAGAAGTATTCTTCAAATTGAAGATGCTTATCCAATGGGACATGGTACCGCAGTTTACGCTGAAATTAAGGACTATAAAAATTATGTTAGAGCATTTAAGGATATAAAAAAGAATAAATTATTTATTTGTGGATGGTATCATTCGCATCCTTCTTATGGATGTTTTATGTCTGATGAAGATATCGGAACTCAAGCGAGATACCAAAAATTATGGGATAAAGCAATTGCTCTTGTTATAGATCCATACCAAATTGATGGTACTTCATTAGGTTTTGAGATTTATCGTGCTAATATTAATTCTAAAAAATGGTTTTCTGTGCCATATAGTATTAGAGGACACTTAGATGTTCGTATGCTACCCGAAATTCTTGCTTTTATGAATCCTATTATTGAGGGGAAACCTGTTTACTTAGAATATGATGAAGATTAAATATGGTGATTCTTAAATCGTGATGAAAACTAAAAATACCGCTATATTTTTAATTGTATTTCTTATCATAGGCATAATCCATGGTGCTATTTTGGATTCCTTTAATGTGTTTGTAACTTGGATTTTAATCGGTATATGGATAATCCTTACTTTTAAGATTTTGGAAAATGTAAAACGTCATCGCGAATTTAATTCACCACACAATACTGCTTTTTTCGTAATGATCCCTTTGTTTATTGGAATTTTTTACTCTATTTGGGGTAACTATACAGGTATATTAGGAGAGAATCTTCTTGAAGATTCAGATCTATACTTTAGTTGGTGGAGTATCATTTTTGGACTTCCATTTGTATTATATGGTTCTCATTCTTTATATCGGTGTTTTAAGAAATACAATGTAATTTATTTTGGAACAAAATCAGTCAAAGCTAGGGTATTTGGATATATTTTGACTTTTATTGTACTTCTATTTATAATAATCTATTGGATTATATTCTATACCGTTATTGAATTTTATGATTCTCCAATAACACCACTTCACTTTTTAGTAGATCTTAATCTTCTATTATTATTCATAACAACAATATTGATATTAATTGTTTTTGGATTTATTAGTTCCCAAAGACCATTACCATCATTAACACGTGATTATATTGCCCAACGTACTAGGAGATTAAATTCATTAGCATATCCCTCCACATCAACCAGATCAAATCCACCATCTAGAACCGTCACTCGTACAACAATTAGATCAACACCAACATCTAGAACTATTAATCGCACAACTAGATCAAGAACTCAATCGCCAAGAACCCCTCTAACTTCACATACAAAAGCAACAGGAACTGGAAATGTAAAAATATCTTCAAAAATTCGAGATCTAAATAGATATAAGCCAATAGCATCATTTCTATCACACGAAGATTTTAAATGCATTTTTTGTTTTAAATTGCCAAAACTTCCTGAGGATAAAGGTAGAGGGATAATAATTTGCCCAAGTTGTAGATATCCAGCACATGCAGATGAATTTAAAGATTGGACTCGAACCTCAAATCTCTGTTCACGATGCAGTTCCCCGATTCCCTCTAGCTATCAACGTAATCCTAGAATAATTAGTGTAAAGAATTATTTAATCATCTATAGACATTTTTTAAAGAAAAAAACTAACTAAATAGGAAATTGGGAAGAAGTTTAAAGGATTAACTCTTCAATTTCAAACTTTTTTTTAATTCTCCAACCGTAGTTTTCAATTCCGCATAAACATTATGTGGATGAATAGATTCAAAACTTTCAATCTTGAAATTTACTTTAAAATTATCTTCTAGGTTAGGAAAATCTCTTAAAATAAAGTTCTTTGCCATTTCTCGAATAACATCTTCAGAAAAGAGAGGCTTTAAATGTGCACTTCTAACCAATTCTGCTTCTTCAGGTCTTTTTAAAACCGATTGAATCCTACCACTCATCGATTCTTCTATTACATCAATAATATCTAAAACATCAACTTTATGACCTGATAGATCTTTTATTTGAATAATTATTGTTCCAATGGATCTTTGATTATGTGAGGAATAGGGAAGGATATTTATTAGTTTTTTAAGATCTTCTTCAGAGACGTTTATATCTTTTCTGGTTTTGATGACTTCTGTAGTATATTCTTGAGACATTTCTTTGGCACAGGGACAAACTGTCATTCCCACCGCACTTGCTCCAATATAATAGCTATAATCAATTTCACCAGATGATTTTTTATTAGCTTTAACATAAGAGCTAATATCATATGATTTTTGTATAGTTCTTTGCTCATTTTCTCTAACATTTACAATTATTTTTCCTTCTAACTTAACCTCTGCTTTTGTTGTGTATGGATGACGTTCCAATAGTTTTCTTACAATTCGATCGCCAACAAGCTCGATTGTTGGAGTAGGTTTAAAAATCACCTCATTAATAACCTCTTCGATTGTTTCAGATGTTCGAGACATGTGAATACCACGCTGTTGAGCAGGAAGATCGATTAATGCTGAGATTTTAGGGTAAAAAGAGTATTTTTTATTTTCTTGAACAATTTCAACTTTCTTTTCTAACTCGACTATACCGACTTTATCAATTGCAATATCTATAGTTGAATCAGAATCCTGTAAATCCATTTTAAAGTTTGGAATTTTAAATCACCAGTTTCATTAAATAAAATTTTTTTGCTCTATTCTTAAAAAAGATTAGATATAATATAAGATTAGTTCAAATAAGAAGAGTTATAATATTTCTAATAAAAGATTTGAAATAATATTTTAAATAATTCGAATTTATCACTATCCAAATGCCTAAAATGAATATTTTTAGTAACTTTGCATTAATAGGAGAGGATTTAGAGCTTAAGCAAGAAGTTACTTTAGAAATCGATAAAAATGGAAACATTTCGGAAATGACATATAAAAATCCAGAAAAATCAATTGATATTTCCAATAATAATCAATTATATTTGCTAATACCAGGCCTTATTAATTCTCATACTCATATTGGAGATAATTTTGCAAAAGAATCAGGATTTAATACAGAGTTAACTGAAGTTGTAGCACCTCCTTTTGGTCTTAAACATAACTTACTTAGACAAACATCTGAAGATATCATAATTAAAGGCATTAAAAAGGCAGTTTTAGAGATGCTTTCAAATGGAATTACTTGCTTTATAGATTTCAGAGAAGGCGGAGCTAATGGAATACATCTATTAAAAAAAGTCATAGAACTATCTCCAATAAATTGTTTAATATATGGTCGATTTATGGATGATAATGAAATAGAATCAATTTTTGAATTAGCCGATGGCATCGGATTAGTTAGTTATAAACAAATTTCCCCTACTAATAAAAAAGTTGTAACCGAATCAAAACAATATTCCAAAAAAATAATTGCTTGTCATTGCGCTGAGAAAAATCGTGATCTCAATTTGATAAATGATATGTTTGATGATAATTTAGTTGATGTAATCATTCATGGCACAAAATTTATTAATGACGATTTAGTTAGAATTCAAGACGAAAAAAAATCATTGGTTTTGTGTCCCCGTTGTAATGGATATTTTGGAGTAGGATTTCCTCCAATTATTGAAATTTTGCAACTAGGAATTCCTATATCATTGGGAACAGATAATCTGATGGCGAATAATACCGATTTATTTGAAGAAATGCGTTATTTATATAGAATTACGAGAGTCCTAAGTAGTTATGATAAAAGAATAAAGTTAACCTCTAAAGATCTATTAAAAATGGTCACAATTCATGCTGCCAAAAATTTTCATTTAGAAAGAAAATATGGCTCAATTTCTAAGGGAAAATCTGCTGATTTATTTTTAGTAAACTTAAAGGATCCAAACCTTTATATTAATAACCTAAATAAAAACAATATATATAATGTCATTGTTCAAAGAACAAGATCAGAGAATATTAAAAGAACTTATATAAAAGGAGAAGTCGTTTTTGAGAGAAAATGAAAAACCTTATATCATTTTAAGCGCAGCAATGACGATAGATGGAAAAATTGCCACTAAAACAGGCGATCCTAAGATATCTGATGAGTTTGATTGGAAGGAAGTTCATAAATTACGAACGCAAGTAAACGGCATTATAGTGGGGAAAGAGACAATTTTGAAAGACAATCCAAAATTACATATAAAATTCTATGAACACGAAGGTTATTATCGTATTGTAGTAGATAGTAATTTAACAATACCTTTAGATTCAAATGTTATTAGTTTTCAACCTGAAATCTATCCTACCTTAATTTGCACTACTGAAGCTACTCCTATTGAAAAAATTGAAGAATATGAAGTTTATAACGTAAAAATTATCCGATCTGGAACAGGGAAAAGAGTTGATTTAGTAAAATTAATGCCTATTTTATATGAAATCGGGATACATTCTATCTTATTAGAGGGAGGTGGTTCTTTAAATTGGAGTTTTATCAAAGACGATTTAATAGATGAAATCAGATTGACTATTGCTCCTTGGATAATAGGAGGAAAAGAAGCTGTAAGTTTAGTGGAAGGTGAAGGTTTCGAAAAAATGATTCAAGCACGAAGATTCAAATTGCTTGAAATTGTTGATAGAGATAATTATGTTGTTTTAAAGTACAAAAGGAGCAACAAATGAAGATTCAAGAAGATTTTAAAAAATTTAAAACCTTAACATTTAAGCAAATAAAAGAAAAAGTTATAGATATCAAAGCTCAATTACCAAGTCATAAAAATAAGGTAATTACTTATTCAAAAAATTTTACTCTCTCATTGTCCAATTATTGTCAAAATCAGTGTGGATATTGTTCTTATAATCATAATGTTCCCAAATTGAACAACGAGGAGAATCTTGTTTTATTAGATAATGAAAAAATTTACAATTGGATCGAAAAAAGTCATCGATATAACTGTAAAGAAGCTTTAATAATGTCGGGAGAAAAACCAGATAATTTCCAAGAAGTTAGAAATGAATTAAAAAAAAGGAATTACAGTACTTTTTTTGAATTTGTTAAAGATATTTGTAATCTTTTATTAAATTCTAATCTTTTACCACACACTAACATTGGTTTGCTTACATATAACGAGCTAAGGGAGTTAAAAAGCAAAAATGCCAGCATGGGTCTAATGTTAGAAAGTACTAATACGGAGCTTTTTAAAAAAGGAAGTGTTCATGAGCATTCTCCTAGTAAAACACCAGAAAAGAGAATAGAGCATATCACCAACGCAGGTAAGTTAAAAATACCTTTCACTACGGGTTTATTGATTGGTATAGGTGAAAATTTAGAAGATAGAATTAGAGATTTATATTTAATAAAAAAAATAAACGAAAAATATGGCCACATTCAAGAAGTCATAATACAAAATTTTATTTATAAAAATGGAATTCCATACCAACCTAAAGTAGCAGTTACTATTGAAGATATGTTGAAAATTATAGGTATCGCCAAATTAATTTTAGAAAATGATATTGCGGTTCAAATAGCTCCAAATTTAATATCAGGATACGAGGAGAGTTTCATCGATATGGGTATTGATGATTTTGGAGGTATATCTCCATTTACAATTGATTATATAAATCCTGAAAATAAGTGGCCTCAAATTGAAGATTTAAGAAAACTTTGTAAAAGTAAAGGTTATAAACTTAAGGAGAGACTCCCTATTTATGAAAAATTTATAAATAAAAATGGTTTCTGTCCAGAAAATATTAAAAAAGTAATTAATAATATAAATTTAAATAATGCTTAACCAGATAATAAACCAAATTAAGCCAGAGATTAAGCAAATTTTAAGAAGAGCTTTAAACTCGAAAGAAATAAACCCTGAAGAAGCCCTAAAATTATTAAAAGTTAATGGTAAAGAATTTTTTGCCTTACAATATATAGCAGATCAAATTTGTTTTCAAAAGAAAGAAAATGTAGTTACATTTGTTATTAATAGAAATATAAATTTTACTAATATATGTTTTCAAGGTTGTAAATTTTGCTCTTTCAGTGTACCTGCTAATCATGAAGATGCCTATTTATTAAGTATTGAGCAAATTAGAAATAAAGTTATTGAAGCTAGACGTAATGGTTGTACAGAAGTTTGCATTCAAGGGGGTATAAATCCAGAATTAAGATTTAATTACTATTTGGAGATTCTCAAAACTGTTAAAGAACTTGATTCAAAAATACATATTCATGCTTTTTCTCCTCAAGAAATTTTTTATATGTCAAAATTATATGGAGATACTGTGGAAAACACCCTAAAAGAACTTAAAAAGGCTGGTTTAGATTCAATACCCGGAACTGCAGCTGAAATTTTAGTTGATGAGGTTCGTAAAATCATATGCCCTAATAAAATTTCTAGTTCTCAATGGATTGATATTATCACATCAGCTCATAATATTGGAATACCAACAACATCTACCATAATGTATGGACATATTGAAAAAATATCCGATCGGGTTAAACATTTAGAAATTTTAAGAGAGATTCAAAAGAAAACCCATGGCTTTACAGAATTTGTTCCATTACCTTTCGTAAAAGAAAAACCAGCTTTATCAAGATTGGAAAATTATCCATTAAGACCTAGTTATGGAATGGATGATTTAAAGTTATTCTGTGTAGCGAGAATTTTTTTAAATAAATATATAGAAAATATTCAATGTAGTTGGGTTAAATTAGGTCCCCCATTCGCTCAAGTTTCTCTAAATTATGGGGTTAATGATTTTTCGGGCACTTTAATGGAAGAAAATATATCTAAAAGTGCTGGAGCAGAGTTTGGTGAATATTTACTTCCTGATGAAATTATTAAAATTATTAAAGCGGCTGGAAAACGACCTGCTCAACGAGATACGCTTTATAATATTTTAAAATATTACTAAGTTAATTATATTAATAATAGTGAATTTAGTTCCAAAAAAGGTTCTTTTAATTAAAATATACCAATTTATCCTAATTCCAAATCAAAAAGTACTCAGAGTAGAGTATTATATGAATTATTTTAATAACTAGAGATATTAGTGTCCCTGTAAATAACTTAAAACATATTGTTGGGTTATTAAATCGGAACTAACTACCCCTAATACTTTTCCTTCTTCAACAACTGGTAAGGCAGAAATCTGATATTGCTCAAGTTCTCTTACAATATCCAATATAGTAAAATCTGGAGATGCTGTAATTACATTTTTGGTCATAATTTTATCAAGTTTTACATTTATTATACCTTCAGCAGTAGCTTTTGTAAT
>JBHLNY010000122.1:0-9680 GCA_048941065.1 Promethearchaeota archaeon | reverse complement strand
ATGATATTTTTAAACAAATAGAATTATTTTCTCTTAAATATTATATCAAATAATATAAGAGGGTTTATTTTAGAATGAAATACTTCTAATTTCTAATTAATATATAAGTTAATCAAATAAAAACCTTTTTATTATGTAAAATAGAAGAACTTCTTTGTTTTAATACTATAATTATGATGTAAAAAGTTCTCAACATGCTCTATTTGAGTAAGATTTTTTTATAAAAGATGATTAAGAGGATCTATGTCAAAAGTAAAAATAGGAGCAATAGCTTCTGGATCGGGAAGTAATTTCGAAGCCATCGTGAAAGCATGCGAAAGGGGAATTTTAATGAATAAAGCAACAGTAGAAATATTGATATGCAATAAACCAGGAGCATTTTGCATGGAGCGTGCTAAAAATCACAATATTCCTTATTTTTTAATAGAATCTGATAAGTATCTCCATTTACCAAGGGAAGAATTTGATCAAAAAATGATTACTATTTTAAAGCAATACAATTGTGAATTAATTGTTTTAGTAGGTTATATGAGATTAGTAAGCCAAAAATTCATAAATTTTTTTAAAGGAAATGTTATGAATATACACCCCGCATTATTACCTTCTTTTAGGGGAATGCATGCTCACAGAGATGCTTTAGATTATGGTGTTAAAGTTTCTGGCTGTACTGTTCATTTTGTAGATATGGAAGCAGATCACGGACCAATTATTATCCAAAAATGTGTACCTGTTTACGATACTGATACAGAAGATACACTTGGACCAAGGATTCTTGAATGGGAACATAAAATTTTCCCAAAAGCAATTGAACTTTTTTGTGATAAAAAATTACATATTGAAGATAGAATTGTAAGAATTGATGGAGAAGTTAATTTATAACCTTTAATTAAATATTATTAGGGAGATGACTTCTTTGAATACTCTGACCCAACTGATTTAGGTTTTCCAAAACCAATAAAATGAAGAAGATCTTGAGTTATGAGAAGCCATTTCCCGCTTATTTTCTGTATTCGAAATACTAAAATTTTAATCAAAGTAAATATAATCCTATATAAAAATAAGAACAAGTTTAGTACAGAGAATGCCTCTTAGAAAGGAAATTGCAGAAATTCTTAATCTAATGGAAAAGACAAAAAACATTAGAAATATCGGTTTTGTAGGGCATATTGACCATGGAAAGACCACCTTAAGTGATTCCCTCTTAAGTGAAGCTGGTTTTCTATCACCTGATTTAGCTGGTGAAGCAAGAGCCTTAGATTTTTTAGAAGAGGAACAAAAACGAGGAATTACAATGAAATCTGCAAATATTTCATTATACTATGAATCTCTTGAAGGATATGAGCCTTTTTTGATAAACTTAGTAGATACTCCTGGTCATTTGGATTTCAGTGGAAAAGTCACTCGAGCTTTACGGTTAATTGATGGGGTAGTAGTTGTTGTTGATGCTGTAGAAGAAATAATTACACAATCTGAAACTGTAATTAAACAAGCCTTACAAGAAGGTGTAAGACCAGTACTATTTATTAATAAAGTAGATCGTCTTATTCGAGAATTAAAACTTTCAGATGAAGAGATTAAAAAAAAATATATAAGAATAATTAAAGATTTTAATACTCTAATTGACAGATTTGCAGAAGCACCTTATAATAAAAGATGGAAAGTATCTCCATTAGCAGGAAATGTTGCTTTTGGCTCAGCTCTCCATAAATGGGGTTTTACTTTAGATATTTTAGAAAGAAGCGATCTGAAATTTAAAGATATTCGCGAAAGATATAAAAAAGATAATTATTCAAGAGAAAGTTATAGGGATTTAACTATTTATTTTCCAATTCATAAAGCTATTTTGGAAATGGTTGTTGATCACTTACCTAATCCTATAGATGCCCAAAAATATAGAATTGCAAAAGTTTGGGATGGTGATATTAATTCTAAAGTAGGCCAGGCAATGATTAAATGTGATCCTCTTGGCCCTTTAATTATATGTCTAAGTAAAGTTCAAGCTGATAAGCATGGTTTAGTCGCAACCGGGAGGATCTTTTCTGGAAATTGTATAAAGAAGAATGAGGTTTTTTTATTAGGAGAGAACAACTATGAAACAATTCAAAGAATCGCTATTTTTATGGGACAAAGAAGAGAACAGGTAGATAGAATACCTGTTGGAAATATTGTTGCGATAGAAGGGATAAAAAAAATAAGAAGTGGTGAAACTATAATTGATAGCAATTATATTGATAATATGGTTCCATTTGAAAGTGTTAGTTATGTAACTACCCCAGTTGTTACAGTATCCATTGAACCTGAGTATTTAAGAGATTTAGATAAAATGAAAGAGCTCATTGAGAATTTATTAATAGAAGATCCTAATCTTAGATTCGAAATCAATGAGGAAAATGGAGAATTTTTATTGTCTGGAATGGGTCCATTACATCTTGAAGTTACTGCTCATGAAATTAAGAAAAGAGGAGTAGGTGTTACCACTTCCGAGCCTAGAGCAGTTTTTAAAGAATCTTGTAGGTATAAATCCTCATTAATCACGAGTTCTTCTCCTAATGGAAAATGTTCCTTAGAATTAAAAATTGAACGATTAGATAATAAGACAGTTATATTTTTTCAAAATATTGATTATAAAACGATAAAACCTTTAAAAACATTAAAAGAAATCTTGAAAGAAAAAACTAATTTAGCTGATAATGAGATAGAAAGATTTTGGAAATGCGATGAAGATCAAAATATTTTAATATATCAATGTGAATTTGATTTAAATACGTTTTATAAAAATTTAATTTTAGAAATTATAGAAAAAATTCATTTAAATGGCCCGTTATGCGGGGAAAAGCTAGCAGAAACCAAAATTACTATTTCTGATTTAATTATTGAGAATATTAACGAAGAAAATGCTTTTTCTGAATTATCTGCTATGTTTTATGAAGCAATTAAAAATGGTTTAAATGAAGCAGAATTAATTTTGTTAGAACCCATTTACCATTCAATTATACAACTACCTCCAGACTATATTAAAATTGTAACCACATTACTTTCAAAATTTTCTGCTAAAATAAAGAGTATGGATCAGGAAAAGGAATATCAAGCGATTATTGAAATTTTATTACCTGTTAGAAATTCAATAAAATTTGCTGAACAAATACGATCATCTACTTCTGGAAGAGCATTTTGGCAAAATGAATTTTATGCATTTATGGAAGTTCCTATACACGAGTCCAAAAAAATCATCAATAAATTACGCTTTTTAAAAGGAATTTCATGGTAAAAAAAATAGATATGCGCTCGCCGGGAATTGAACCCGGGACGCTGGCTTGGGAAGCCAGCATATTACCACTATACTACGGGCGCGAAATTAATATAAATCTTAATATAAATATAATAAGAGTATCCAATTAAATCTTTTCAAAAAATTTAACCTTAAAAATGAGTTTATTAATATTAACTCGTCATGGTTCTAATCTCATAGGAAGATTTTTGAAGAAACACCGATTTTATTAATGTATAATTAATATCTATTTAAAATCTGAAAAAACTGAACATTTAATAACATTTTACTTAGACAATAATGATGAATTAGACGCCTAGAACTGTAATACTTTTATAAGTTTACATATTGAGTTTATTACTTACTTAGTTTTTGACATTTTTCTAATAAATGTTTCGATTAGTTTTTTAAATTTAAAAAATTTATCAAAATGAATTGTCATGGAAGGACTAAAATCAATCATTAATAAAGTTCTACAATCTGTTTCAGGAGGAGTATTTGGACTATTATCGATTACATTCGGACTTACTGGTGATATTATTGCATTTTTACTTTTCCCGGGTTATGATTTTACAAAAAGAGCAGTAAGTTATTTATGTAAAGGTCCCGGAGGAATTTATTTTCAAATAGGATCCATAATTTCAGGGATATTTGCAATATTATTTGTTGTTTCTTTAGGAAGGACTTTTGAAGGAGAAAAAATTAGTGAAAGACTTAAGAAAAGAACTATCATAATAGCATTAATCTCTTGTGTGAGCTTAGTAATTTTAGGTGCTTTTTGTGGTTCAAATCCTATAGTCGCGTTAATACATGGTATTTTTGCTTTTATCAGTTGGCTTTTTGGATTGTTTTATATTACACTTTTTAATATATTTATTTTAAGAGATTCTAAATTTGCAAATCAATTAGTATATTTCGGGTTTATTGTAACCATTTCTCTATTGTTATTGTTAATAATTTTTATTTTGCATTTTTTTGAAGGAATGCATTTTCTTGTCATAATTCTACCATCATTAGAGTGGATAGATACTTTTGCTATCATTATTTGGTATGTTATTATTTCAGTTTATATGATTCAAAGAAAAATCTAATTTTGAAAATTTCAATAGCTTTTTTAGGTATTTTATAAATTTTGTAAATTTTTTTAATTAAAAATTTTTTTAAATTATAATACTTGGATAATAATTATGAAAAAAGTTAACGTATTTTTTGATAAACTCTATAAAAGAGTACCAGGATATGTTTTTGGATTATTAGCATTTATTCTTGGATTTTTAGGTACTCTTTTAGCCCTTCTATTATCTCCTGAATATGTTATGTGGGAAAAATCAATAAGTGTATTAGGACATAAAACAGGAGGACTTTATTTAAGAGTAGGATTAATTCTTTTTAGTATTACGTCAATTCCATTTCTAATATATTTTGCGAGAACTCTCCGTAATGAAGAAATAAACGAATATTTAAGAAGAGGGGGTTTTTATATTTCAATTTTCTCTTCTATAACTACTATTCTAACTGAAAGCTTTACAGGAGTAAATGAGTTTATTAGCGCCTTACATGGATTATTTGCACTTTGGAGTTGGATGGGGGGAGCAATGTTTTTAACCCTATTTAGTATCGTTATGAAAAAGAATCCAAACTTCTCAAAATTACAAATATATGTAAGTTTTATAGTGACAGGTATTTTTATTTTTTACTTAATACCATTTTTTATCACAAATTTTTGTAGTTATTTTCCTGATCTATGTTATTCGTTTGGCAGAGCTGTATATATTATTATGCCCACAACTGAATGGTTTGTTCATTTTAGTATCTTATTTTGGGTTTTATTTAATTCAATTTATTTTTTATATAAAAAAGTTAATTATGACTAGGGTGTTTTAGAACTCAAAAAATTTTTATTTAAGGTGGATATTATGGAGCAAATAGAATTTGAAAAAAATATTCAGGTAGAAGAAAAAGACGTATTAATCATTGTAGATATGCAATATGATTTTATACCTGGAGGCTCATTACCAGTTAAGGAAGGAGATTTGATAATCAGAGAGATTAATGTAATGACAGAGATTTTCAAAAAAAACAAAGCCTTGGTCGTCTTAACACAAGATTGGCATCCCCAAAATCATTTATCTTTTGCAAGTAATCATCCTGGGAAAAATCCCGGTGATGAATTTATGTCTGAAGATGGTGCTATTGGTCCTGTTTTATGGCCTGATCATTGTGTTCAAAACACAAGAGGAGCTGAATTTCATAAAGATTTGAAAACCCGTTATGCAGACAAAATAATTAAAAAAGGAATGAAATCTAAAGTTGATAGTTATTCCGGTTTTCAAGATAATGACAAGAAATCTGAGACTGGATTAAGAAAGTATTTGAATTCATTAAAGATTAAGCGAATTTTCATTTGTGGATTAGCCCTTGATTACTGTTGTTATTTTACTGCAATAGATGGCATAAATTTTGGATATGATGTGTATTTTTTGGTCGATTTAACTAGAGGTGTTGATCTCCCTCCTGGGAATATATCAAATTCATTGAAAAATATGAAGCTTAAAGGAGTAAAATTCGTAAATAAAGAGAGTTTCAAATAATAATTGTTTTTTTATATCTTTCTTTTAATTAAATTATGGTCAAAAAATTTCCTTATAGATCAATTTTAGTCGTCTGTAGTGTAAACACAGCAAGAAGCCGAATGGCCGAAGGATTTTTAAAGAATTTCTTTATCAAAAATGAATTTGATATTGAAATTAAGTCTGGAGGTATTTCTTCTAATGCTCGAGATGGAATGCTTATATCAATGGATGCTAAATTAGTTATGGAAGAGATTGGGATTAAACTATCTGAAAATTCTGTATCAACTGATTTGAAAAAACATCCAGAACTGATTAAAAAGTCAGATTTAATTCTTACTTTAACAGAGAAACATAAAGAGGAATTGAAAGACTTTATAAATACTAATAATAAGGAAATTATTACATTGAAGCAATTCGCAGGTCTAACTGGAGATATAAAAGATCCTTCAATGAAAGAAATTGAGGGATTTCGTACTGCTCGTGATGAGATTATTGATTGTTTATTGAAAGGATTAAATAAATATTCATTTTAAATAATGATTGAATATATAATCATAGCAATTTTACAGGGTTTATTTGAATGGGTTCCCATATCGTCTTCAGGACAAGTTATGATTTTTTCTGTTACATTATTCAACATTTCTTCCGATCAAGCATTTAGCCTTGCCATTTGGTTACATCTAGGGACTGCCCTTGCAGTAATTTTTAAATTTCGAATAGATTTTTTTAAAATTTTTAAATCTTTTGTTCCTAATCGCTATGAGGTTGATGAAATTGATATAAAAAGAAGAAATTGGTTGATTTATGCTACAATTGGGACTGCAATTACTGCTATACCACTATATTTTTTATTAAAAGTTTTGATAATTGTTAGATTCTCTGCTTTTCAAGGAGATTTAATTACTTTGGTCATTTCTGGCTTATTAATTGTTACTGGTTTAATATTGTTAAAAGCTAAAAAGGCATTTGGAGAAAATGTAATATCTAATATTCCAAAAGAGCGTATTTCAAAAGATAGCTTTATATCAGGTCTAACTCAAGGTGTATCAATTTTGCCAGGGATTTCACGTTCTGGTGTTACTGTCTCAACACTGATATACAAAAAATACAATCAAGAAAGCGCTTTGAGGTTAAGTTTTTTAATGTCTGTTCCAGTTGTTTTTGCTTCGATTGGTGTCGACATTATCTTCGGAGGTTCTGTGTTTGGAACTTTAAATCTTATTACTATTTTTATTATTACTCTAATTAGCTTTATAGTAGGATACTTTTCCATTGAAATATTGCTTAAAATTGCAAATAAAATAGAGTTTGGTTATTTTTGTATTTTATATGGAATCATTACCTATGCAATAGTATTACCCGTTTTAATAATTACTTCAATAACTTAAACTTTATATAAGTAATTCTTAATATAAGCTGCTATAGATTTTTCTACATTCTCAATTCCTTTAAAACTTGGAAAATCATTTAAGTCAATGATGTAATAATTATCACGATTTATTGGTTTTATTAAATCAAATCCAAAGATTTTTAAATTTAATTCATTTGATAGATTGTTTGCTAGATTTTTAATATCATCAGTTATATCAAAACTTTTTCTCTTTAAATTTTCTACATCAATATTTTTTGGTTTATCTCTCATATAAATATAAATTGGATTTTCCCTAACAATACCATATACTTTATCTCCAATAACATAGATTTTATATTCCATACCATCACATTCAACAAACTTTTGAATGTAAATATCATAATATAGGAAATTCTTATACATCTCACAGAATTTTTCTACTTCTCCAATTTTTTGCACTAGAAAGTTAAATCGATTATATTTATCATGTTGATAATGACTTTTTAAAACGATGGGTAGTTTTGGTAATGCCCATTTTTTAAATCTATTAATATTTTTAAGAGAATGTATCCATGATTTGGGAATCAAAAACTTCTTCAAAACATTAGAATTATCTATTAAAACTTTCCTTATTGCAAAATCAAGAGCAATTTTATTTTTGCACATTAAAATAGTATCAATATCATGTAAAGTAGATATTTTATATAATTTCGCAAAATGGAGTAAATCTATTGAACATTCACTTCTTACTTTTACAATTAATAAATCAGTATCTTCAAATAAATCTGTAATATTTTCTAAATCAAGAAAATCTACTGTTGGATCATGCAGTTTTAAAGATATTTCGTTTTCCTTTCTTAAAAGTTCTATAACTTTTTTAATAACTACATGATCCTTAACTGCGGAGAATACTAATTTTTTAACCATTTTTTATATAATAAATGTAATAAATCTTCTTAAATATTGTTGAGATTGATAAAAAAACAACCTAATTCAATTGATTTTAATTTGTATTCAATTCGCTCTAATTTAAAATCATTTAAATATAATAATTTTATATTAAGAATATCATGGCGAGTAAAAAAATTAACATATGTCTTATTGGACTAGGGGATGTCGCCAGTGCGTTAGTACAAGGAACTGAGAATTATAAGAAAAACCATGACAAAATCATTGGACTATTACCTGAAATAAAACAATATAATATTAATGACATTAATTTTGTACTTGGATTTGATGTAAATTCGAATAAGGTGGGTAAAGATATAAGTGAAGCAATTTTTGTAGAACCGAATTGTAATATAAAATTATATAAACCTGAATACCTAGACGCACCTGTTCTAAAAGGTCCTGTAATGGATGGTTTAGAAAGTAATATCAAAAATATTATTCCAGTTTCTAAAGATCAAGAGCCTGTTCATATTGTAGAAGAAATTAAAAGAAGAGAGGTTGATGTTGCTGTCATATTATTACCCACTGGAGCTCATAAAGCAGTAAGCTTTTATGCCATGGCAGCTCTTGAAGCTGGGGCCTGTGTTGTTAATGGTATGCCTTCAAAAGTCGCAAAAGATCCAGAAATTGTTAAAAAAGCAGAAACACTAAATTTATCTTTGATAGGTGATGATGTAAAGTCTCAAATTGGAGCAACGATTATTCATCGCTCATTAGCAAATCTTTTTCCTATGCGAGGAGCATTATTAGATCGAACTATTCAACTAGATTGGGGTGGATGTAGTGATTTCTGTAATCTATTAACTCCAAAACCTAATGGTAAATTAGTTTATGAAGAGGGAAAACGTCAATCAAAAACTGAAGCTGTTATAGCAAAACTCCAAAATAAAGATACCGTTGAATGTCAAATTTCTGCAGTTGACTACATTCCTTTTCTAAAAAATCAAAAAGAGGCATATATGAGACTTGAAGGACGGATATTTGGAGGGGCTCCTGTAAGAGTAGATCTTACTATGTTTGTTGAAGATGGCAATAATTCAGCTGGAATTGTAGCCGATTGTATAAGAATCTCAAAAATCGCCAAGGATAGACTTATTGGAGGTGTGTTAGATACTGCTTGTTCTTTCTTCATGAAACACCCACCAAAACAACTAGAAGATTATATCGCTAAAAAGCACTTAGTTGAGTTTATTGAAAATAAAAGAGAGAGATAAAATATTAGTTTAGATTTTACTAATTCATAATAAATATAGTTTTATCCCTTCGCTTTTGCTGGAACTTTTAATAATTGGGGTAGTGAAACTATAACATTGTAAATGTAATCTGATATTAAGCTTACTGCTTCAGGAATACTTCTAAAACTTGGAAAATCATTTACATCGACTATATATGGTTCACCATCCTTATTTATTATATAATCTATTCCAAATATAGGCATTCTAAAGATTCTTCCTAATCTTAATATTCTTCTCTTTAATTGTTTTTCAATCGGAACTCTAATATGTATTAGGTCTAATGGAGATAAGTCATTATCTTG
>JBHLNY010000121.1:0-9732 GCA_048941065.1 Promethearchaeota archaeon | reverse complement strand
GTATTTTTATTATATAAATTTTATGAATGATTATTCATAATCGACCAATCCATCATAGAAATCTTCTAGAGGCGTCCTCAATCTGAATAATTATTCAAATTATAAATTTTTTTTCTATCCCAAATTCTTAATCTCATTTTATGAGATTTTGTAAACTGTCGGATAATAGCTAAAAGTATTTTATAATTAGCATTTCTTTTAATTTAAAAAACTAGAATATAAATCCTATTTAGTCGTGATGGTGATGATGACCATGAATATCATCTGCATCGGTATGAATTTTTTCGATTCCATATCCCTTTCCTCCTCCTGGAGCACAAAGACTTTCTCCACCTTCTAATGTACCATCTAAAATTTTTTTAATGACATCATTAATTTTTCCAGTTACGCCCATAATAACTTCTATTCCATATTGATTAAAAAATTGCATAGCTCTATGTCCCATTCCACCTGTGATCATACATTTTGCTCCTTGTTCATTAATGAAATGTGGAATACTTCCAACAGTATGTCCAGGATTAGATAATACCTGTTTTTCCCTTAATTCATTATCCTCAATTGTTATAATAGTAAATTGAGGAGCCCGACCAAAATGAGGACTTACTTCATCCCCATCAGTACTTATCGCAATTCTCAAGTATATTTTAACCTCTTTATTATTGTTTATATATATGCATTTTAATATTTTTAAAAATTTAAATTTAATGAATAATTATTCACAATCAACTATCTTATGAATTAAAAAAACTTCTAATGTAGTAAATTATCAATGTCCCAAGAACAACATAATAAAAATACTGATAACCATAAAAAGGATATGAATCAAAAAGAAATTGAAGAATATAATCAATATATTATAGATCTAATTCATTCACCAAAGAATTGGGGTAAACTTTCTGAAGATGAAATGACTATATCACACTCTTATAAAGGTCCATGTGGTGATACAATGCAGTTCTTTTTAAAAATAAATAATAATGTAATCGAGAAAGCAAATTTCATCACAGATGGATGTGGAGCTTCTATTGCAACAGCCAGCCAAGCTACGTTACTTATTGAGGGTAAGCCTTTAAATTACATAAAAAAATTAAAACCAGAAGATATCGATAACGCATTGAAACGATTACCCGAAGATCATAAACATTGTACAGAGCTAGCAGTTAGAACTTTGAAGCAGTTAATTAAAAAATATAAAAATGAACATTAGGTTAAAAATAAGGAAAATTATAATATAAAAAAAATGAAGTACGTATACGGACCCGTTCCTAGTAGAAGATTAGGAAGATCATTAGGAATTGATCCAATCCCTTTAAAGACCTGCAATTATCAATGTATTTATTGTCAATTAGGAAGAACAACTAATTTTACTAACATACGTAAAAATTATTACCCAAAAGATGAAATTATTGTTGAAATGGAAGAAGCTATTAAACAAAACCAAAATAATTTTGACTATATAACATTTGTAGGTGGTGGGGAGCCTACATTATATAAAGATTTAGAAGAATTAATTTTAAAGGCAAAAACAATATCAAGCAAGCCGATTTGTGTAATCACAAATGGAGCACTGCTATATGATAAAGAAGTTGTAGAAGCTTTAATGGGTAGTGATATTGTTTTACCTAGTCTAGATGCCGGGGATAAAAAGTCCTTTATCAAGATAAATCGACCTCATCCAGATATTGATTTTGAATCTGTCATAAGAGGTTGCATGGACTTTAGAAGAAGGTTTAACGGTAAATTTTGGATTGAAATTATGATCATGAAAGGGATAAATGATTCTAAAGAAGATCTATTAAAAATTAAAGAGAAAATAGATTTGATCAAACCAGATAAAATAGATATTAATGTTCCAATCAAACCACCTCATGAAAAATGGGTTAAGATCCCAGAAAAAAATATTTTTCCATTATTGGATGAAATATTTGGATCATATTCCGATATAAGTTTTCCTGAGATTGGAAATTTTTATCTCTATTCTCAAGATTTTGAAAAAGAATTATTAAATATAATAAAGAGGCATCCTATGAGGCAAACTCAAATTATTGACACTTTTTCTGCTCATAATTTTAAAAAAGAGGATATAGTTCATAAATTAAAAAAACTTGAAATAAATAACAAAATTAAAAAAGTAATATATAATAAACGTATTTACTGGTCATTATATTAAACTAAAGTTTTCTTTTGCTCATCATACTTAACTCAGCAATTAACCAACAAAGTTCTTCATAAGTAGAAGAGGATTTAAAAATCTCGTTCGTTCTTTTAGTGATTTCTGTTTCGGTAAGTTTTTTATTGCCTTTCATAATTTTTAATTGTATTTCAGCTAGAGTTCTACATAATTCTTTATAAGATTTTTTTTCTTGAGATAGATTATAAGCACTAATACTAACTTCAGCCTCGAAATCAGGATCTAAACCAGCTTCAATAAGTTCCATTGTCTCTTCTATTTCAAGTTGTAACTCAGGGCGTCTCTCAATTTGAAGATCTTCTCCCAAACCCTTTTCTAGAACGTCCATCATGGCAAGAAAAGCTCCAAATTCCTTCCCTTGTTTTATAACCTGAATCTTTGCAGTATTTTTTCTTCTCGCATTTAAAATATTTGCTTTTTTACGTGCAAAATCTTTCTTTTTATCAGATGTTTTTGAACCAAACCATAAATAGATTGTTTTAATATCCTCAATCAAAAAAACTTTACTTTCGCTAAAATCAATCTTATCAACTTTCCTTAAGGCTCCATTTTCATACACTGTATATAACTGCATTTCAATTCATTCTACTGTTTGCAATTAACGATATAGTAAAATTAAATAATTTATTAGTATAAAATTTAACAACGAATCCATTTTCCTTTAGTGATTCTTTTTTACAGTGGTGCTACTAGATGGGTTGATGTTCTCTCAACGCCATCAATTTCATGGATCTTAGATAAAATTACTTTTGAAATAGTCTGAAAGTTTTCTCCTTCTACTTTTGCTATAATATCAATTCCTCCCGTGACTGCATGGGCTTCATTTACTTCCGGCATTTCATTTAATCTATTTATTACACTTTGAATAAAACCTGCTCTAATTTTCATAAACACAAAACATAATGTCATTTTAGGAAAACCACTTCATTTAGAATTTTTATTAGTTGTTTTTATTATTATTTCCGATATTATATATTTTTTATTTAAAGTATAGAAAGAAAAAAATGCTTATGATAATTAATTTAATTTGAAGAAAAAAATTTGGACACTTGAAAGAATAAAGAAAGGGTTTGAGAAGATGCAAGTGAAAACCGAAAGGTATTCATTGCATGGTACGGAAATCTCAATACATTTGATTCAGACAGCGTTGTGAAAAGAATCATTATTCATAGGAATAATTTCTTATTCTATGAACGATATTATCGTTAGATAATCATATCAAAACTCTCGAATTGATAGGATTGAACACCGAATATAAACCTTAAGATTTACATTTTAGTTCATATTGAGTTTTTACACACAATATCCTTTCATATCGTTGCTGATTACCTTTCGGTACCAATGCATTGAGGTTACTATACCTCTTCTCAACGTTCACGCCGTAAGGTATGAACAATATATGTTTTGATTCATTTATATTTAAATGGAACTATTAAAGGGTTATTAAAACTTTAAGTCGGTTGGAAGACATCAAAGATTTTTTATGTCGAATTAATAATTATCAAACGAGTATAAATTTCTCTGACAAAAATATAAATGTGTGAATTTTTATGTTAATTGTGGTATAAGAATATCCCGTTTTTATAGTCATATAGGGTCAATATTATCTTTAATTAGCTAAATATATTGATTATAATGGTCGTGAAAGAAATAGATTATAATAATACATTTTTAGAAGCACTACACTATTTAGCTACAACTTATAGGAAATTCCCCAAATTCATGATTGAAATAATTGCAGAAAACTATGGGATTCCCCCCTCTAAAATAAAAGAATTGATATATAAATTTAGAAAAGAAGGTCTCTTAATTATTGTTAAAAATGAAGGATATACCTTTACGTTAGAAAAAGAATAAATTCCAAAAAAAACATTAAAGCCTACTTTTTTTAATCCTCTTTTTATCTTTTACATAAAGCCTTAAATATAAACCTTACATACATAAAGTTAGAATTCTATTTGTTAAAATTAATTATGTGATGTAAAATTGTCATATTGTAATAATTGTGGAGAAGCTTTAAAAGAAGAAGCGAAGTTTTGTACGCATTGTGGACATCCAGTAGGACAAGCAGTTGTAAGCCAGCCTGTTCAAAGTCCTGCATATGTTAGTGGCTCACAACCAAAAGGAAAAATAATAATGAAAGGAACGGGTATGACTACTCTTTATAAAGCAATAGCATATTTTATTGGAGTATTTTTATTCGATCTCTTTTTATCATGGGCAATTACTGCAGGTTTTGAAGGTACAATTGCTATGTATTGGAGTTTAGTAGGAATACTCTATGTTCCTCTGCTGATTTTTACACCCATTCTTATCGCAATAGGTTCAAATTATTAATAATTTTTTTCCCTCTTTAAAGATACTCTTCTAGATTATCTTTAAGATTTTTTTGGCATACACATAGAATATTATAGCTAATCCCGTCAATAATGTTAATATGTTAATCAAGAAAAAAGTAAATCCAAACATCATATTGAACATAGAAATAGCCCCACCAAGAGAAAAGAAGCAAAGGTCCATAAAAGAATTTATTAGACTATCTTTTCTTTTACCAAATTTAAGATCAATTTTTATTAATAGAAAATTCTCTATTAATTCCCAAAATATACTATAAAATAAAATACATCCTAAGCAAATAAGATGGAGTGCTATTCCAAAAAGAGTAATAATAATAGAAATTGTAATTAAATATAAAATAAACCCAAAAAACATATGACAAAAACTAAATACATCGATAGCAGCCCTACTTATTTCCTCCTTACTAGTCGCAATAATAATAATTTTTAATCACTAAAAAGATTCAATCATTTATTTAGATAAATTTAATATGTAATAATTTTTTTTCAGCTCTTTTTAGCTTTCAGACTCAACTTTTCGATTTAAGATATTTCTCTATCAATTCATTTTTTTTATTTAGAATCATCTTGTTTAATTCGTCCGCTGTCTCAGGTGGAAGCGTTTCTTTATCCTTACTCCTTATTTTAATTGCTTCTGTAGAACATGTCACCACGCAGAGGCCACATCCTAAACATTTTTTACGATTCACGGTTGAGACGTCATCGACGAGCCTTAAAGCATCCATTTGGCAGCGGTCTACACATACCCCACATCCAATGCATAATTCAGAATCAATTTCAATATAATAATTCGTTTTCATGAGCCTTGCGGGATTATTCATTTTTTTTAGATCTCTCAATAGTCCACAACAACATCCACAACAGCTGCATATAAAGTTAGGGCGTTGAGCATTACCGGGTTGTAATACTAATCCGGTTTCTTCGTTTTTATCTAAGATTTTTAGAGCCTCTTCCCTTGTTATTTCACGTGCCCAACCCTGGTCGATATACATTTGTGCCATATGCCCAAAACCAATACATGTTTCATATCTATTTGTAAGTTTACATGGGTCTCTTTCTCTGCGAACATCCTGTTTTTGCCGACAAACACACTTAGCAACAGCGAGAGGGCTTTCAGCATTTTTAATTATTTCTCTAACATCGTCATATATCGCTACAAAACTCTCGTAATTAATGCTTTTCTCTACTGGTACAATGCGAGTTTGGGATACTTTAGTACGAAATAACTCAACATCGAAAGCTTCTTGTCCGTATTGTTTCATAAGATCCATAAACTTCATTGTAAGTCTGTTTACTTGATACTCAAATATACCTATGATAAGCATTGCATTTGCATAAAATATTTCCTCCCCTTCCTTTTTATAATGAATAGCTCCCTTTTTTACGCTATTTTCTAATAGTTTTTCTAATTCTTCAATTGATATATTAGAATCGTCTATACGTTGATATAACTTATCTATAGGCTCATAAGTAAAACTAAGTTTAGTTGCTATTTTTGCCTCTTCTGGCGTAAAGAGATATTGCAGCAATTCTAATTCAACACCAGATTTTGTAGAGGGAAAACCAACTGGTAATTTATCAAGATGTTCTTGTAATTTTCTATATATTCCTATTTCCTCTGCTTTCATTTATTAAAACCTTGACAATCATTGATAAAGTTATTTTTAATTAATAAACTCTTTATAATATTCTTATTCAATAATGTAAAATTCAATCTTTCAGCTTTTCTTTAATTAGAGCAACTAATTTTTTAGATTCTTCAGAATCAGTTATAAACTCAATTTCATCGGCTGATGCTATTCCCACTCCTAGTTCTACTGCTCGCTTAATTTGTGCTTGCTCAAAAATTGATCCCTTGGCTACTTCGGGGGTTGTCCCAAGAATTCGTAATAATGCAACCCCAACAGCATCAATAGCCACCTTGTCTGTACCTGCAACAAAGACATTTGCTTCTTTTCGGGTACCTTCCATTGGTCCACCATCCACAAACGCGATAAGTCCATCCATAATAATTAAATCGGGTTTATATATAGCATTAATTTCCGAAATCATTTCCCTTTGATGTCTAGAAGAATGCAGCTCGTTCATATATTCTTTAGCTACTAATCCTACCGCATTCTTAAGTGATAAAGTAAAGTGACCACCATACATATGAGTTTTTAAGCAACAAGTTTCAACAATACATTCTGCATCATCATAAATTTTAGAAAAAAGAAATCCATTCCTCCAATGATTATCTTTTGGTGTTTTAAGAACATATTCTTCTTTAGGTACTTTAGTTAAATCCACTATCTTAAAATCTAATTCTTTTGCTAAGGCATATAATCCTTTTTTCTTAAAGGTTTCAGCTGTACTGGCTGGACCACTTCGTTCTGCAACAGTAATGGATTTTGCTCCTAGTTCTTTTAGCTTGATAATAATTTGCCTCACTGTTTCCATTGAGCTTGATGCAGGAAAAGGATCTGCAGTATTGAAATTTGGTTTGAAGATTACATTTTTATCTTTGACAGGATTAATGTCTAGTAATTCCAATGACTTATTTACACCGTAAAGACGGTCTTTTGTAAAAATAATCGCTACTTTTGTCATATTAAATAATTAAAATTTAGGTGTAAAAAAAATTCTTCTATTATATATTAAAATTATATAGATTATCATGAATAAGTTTGATTTTATAATAAATAGCTTTATATAGGTTTATATAAATAAAAGCTATATAATGAATGAAGAAGAAGATATTCCAAATAAGGTTGAAAAAGAACTAGGATTTGAAAATTGTAATATTGAAAAACTTGCAGCTAAATCGTTAGGCATATTCCAAGATAAAGAGATAGATAAGTTCGAATTAGAATGTGAAAATACATACAAAGATCAATATAAATGTAAGGGAGAATATAATAAAGGAACGAGATCCTTACATAAAATAGATTGTGAAAAATTATAAATAGATATTATAGAATCTATAAGTTCGGTTAATTATTATTATATCATTTTTTCAGCATCCCTTTATGAATTAAAAATGAAGTTTACTTTTATTACGAGCAGAGGAAGACATGACTCGCTATGTAGCTCTTTTTTTATTTTCCAGCTTTTTTAATTTCTTTTCTTGTTTTTTCCGTTTTTTAACTCTTTTTCCTCATTCCAATTTCTTTCTTGAGAGTCATTCATCATTGCTTACTCTTTTTAGAAAGTAATTATTTTATCAATTGTTTTAAAGTTTCATGATGATAAGGAAAATGAGAGGATGGCTACAAAAAGTAGTTGGTTCGGAGAACTTCTTGCCCAGTAAATAGAGATTCTTGAATCTAAAGAAATCTTTAATTTTAGCTTTTTCCAATTTTTTATAATTATAAGATTATTAAGAGGTAATGAAATCGTATTTAATTTAACAAATTTGCCGTTAGAGATAATCTATTAATTAATAGGCTAAATAGCATAAATATATTCTTTGAATAAAAATGATTCAAGGAAATAAAAAATATTAAATATTAAGTCTGATTAGTACTGGTGACAAATCCAATAAAAAGTGAAAAAAATGAGAAAACATTCTAAAATTGGGATTATTTGTCTTCTATCTTTATTCACACTTTCAGCCTTAAGTCCAATGGTAGTAAGTACAACAATAGGAGATACAACTTTTCCTGCCGATGTCGGTAAAAGGTATGAATGGAGGATTACATATCCTTCTGCTGCTAGTGGTTATAAGTATGGGTTTAAAGCAGATTCTATAACGCAAGGGGTATATATGACCCATGAATCATTAATAGTATATGCTACAATATCAATGTATGCTCCTTCACCATATAATCAATGGATGGATCTGATAAACAATACCTTATATTTAGCTGCTAATGAAACTGAAGGTTTTCTTTATATTAACTATGATTATTTCAACATTCCCTTCTTAATACCCACACCTATAAATCTCCCCTTAGTAGCAACAACTTTAGCTGCGTCTCCTGATATAGCAAGCTATTCTATTAATGGCAATACAATTATATTTGACCTTACAGATGGATATACTACATACGAATATACATATAATTCTAACGGGTTTATAACAGTTGGAATTTATAAAGAATATGACGAAATGCAAATAAAGTTTGAATTAGGCGGCGGTGGTGGTGATGAGATTCCTTTTGGAATCTACTTTATTGTACCCACCGTTATCAGTATAGCTGTTATCATAATATTCGTTAAAAAGCGACAATTAAAAATAAAATAGGAATCAAAAAAATTTACCTAAATCAAAATTTTTTTTTAAAATTTTCTAATAAGCTAAACCTCTAAGACTTCTCATTCTCATAAATCTACTGAAAATAGTAAAAAGAGAAGTAATACTATAAGATTTAATTTTACAAATTTTCACTTGAATATAATCTATTTATTAATAAGCTAATAATCCTAATATCCTCTTTTAAAATAAATAATTTAAGGAGATACAAAAATATTAAATATCAAGGCTGATTATTAGCCATGACAAATCCAAAAAAAAGTGAAAATAATGAGAAAATATTCTAAAATTGGGATTATTTGTCTTCTATCTTTATTCACACTTTCAGCCTTAAGTCCAATGGTAGTAAGTACAACAATAGGAGATACAACTTTTCCTGCCGATGTCGGTAAAAGGTATGAATGGAGGCTTACATATCCTTCTGCTGCTAGTGGCTTCAAACTTGGTTTTACAGCAGATTCAATAACTCAAGGTGTACATATGACCCATGAATCATTAATCGTATATGCTACAATATCAATGTACTATCCTTCACCATATAATGAATGGATTGGCATGATAAACAATAGTTTATATTTAGCTGCTAATGAAACTGAAAATTATCTTTATTTTGACTATGGTAATTTATATATGCCTTTCATAATACCCACACCCATAAATCTCCTATTAGTAGCAACAACGATAACTGCATTCCCTAATATGGCAAGCTATTCTATTGATGGTAATACAATAACATTTAACCTTACAGATGGATATACTACATACGAATTTACGTATAATTCTAACGGGTTTATAACAGTTGGAATTTATAAAGAATATGGTGATATGGAAATGAAGTTTGAATTAGGCGGTGGCGGCGATGATGAGATTCCCTTTGGAATCTACTTTATTGTACCCACCGTTATCAGTATAGCTGTTATCATAATATTCGTTAAAAAGCGACAATTAAA
>JBHLNY010000120.1:0-9737 GCA_048941065.1 Promethearchaeota archaeon | reverse complement strand
GTTTTATCTTCTGATATTAAAGTTTCAGATAATTCAGCAGGGGCTTCTTCAGCTATATGTTTTACTTCTTTATCAAAATCCAATCCAACTGATTTAGGAATTGAAACTATATTATCTACATTTTCTGCTTCTAAATCCTCAAATTCAGCACCCTCTTTCTCCCAATCATCCAAAAATCCTAATAAATCAGTTAAGGCGGCTTTATCTTGTTCAGTTGAAGGAATTTTTATAAACTCTGGTTCTTCTTCAACTTCTTTAGATTTTAATTTTTCAACCTCGGCTTCTTCTAAAGAAAGCATCATTTCAGTTTCTTTATCTCCAGATAATAATCTATTTAATTTCCTAGCTAATTCACGTAAATACCCTAGATAATACCCTATTCTATAAGATTTTCTTAATCCTCCAAATACAATATATTCATCATTTATAGCCATCAAAATACTATATCCTGATTTATTATGTAATATAATTTCAGTTAATGCACCATGAACGGTAGCTTGATTTAATCGTAATCCTAAATCGATTAGTGCAGTACTTGAGGCGGAGGTTGCATCAGCATCTAATTCTGATGAAACTGCACTAGCAACCTTCATACCTACTCTTGATAAAACTGCAAGATTTTCTAAATCTGTTTTATCTTCTTCTTCTTTTAAAACAAACATCATTTTTTTTCTAAGATCTTCTGCTAGTGATGACATATTTTCCCTCACTTAATTAAGACACAATTGAAAAAGATGGTTATTTTGTATGATTTTAAGTATTAATAGCAAGTTTATTTTAATATATTTTATCACTATTTCATTTTAAAAACTTAATTAAATTCATTTGAGTTGTAAGAGATTTTTTCAGCCTTTTAAAAGAATACCCAGATAAATTTGTTAGAATATCTTTTATCTTTTCAATTACTGCTTCAGCAGTTAAGTTATCTGTTTCTATCTTGAAAACATTTTGCTTTTTTGATAAAAATTGATTATAAAAAGTAAGAATTTTAAGAAGATATTCTTTATCAGCTTCATTCCATTCTAATCTAATTCTTTCGATTGATCCTCTTTGAATGATCCGTCTTAAAATTGTATTTGGTTTAGCATTTAAATAAATTATAAAATCCTCTTTCCATTTAATAGAATTAAATGTGTCTAAAATCAGGTTATAATCTTTTTCTTTTAAATTTAAACTTTTAGAATATATTAAGACACACAGAGGTGTCCTGTCCAAAATAATTATTCTACCATTATATTTATTATCATAATTCACGAGATTTTGATTTCTTTTTATGAATTGCTGGAGAAAATGAAGTTCACTCCTAAAACCAATTTGTTTATCTGAAGAACCAAAAGGAAAGGGTGGGTTTTTTACATATCTTTCTGGAAAAAATTTAAATTTGTTATCATCTTTAACCTGTTTTTTAAGAAGATTGAATACAGTGGTTTTTCCTACTCCATGTGCTCCTGCAATTGATATTATTATATTATCTTTACTTCCTCTATTTCTATAAATTTTTTTGCCCAATCTTTTTTACTCCAAATTACGAAAATTTTATCCTATTAACTATAGTTGAGGTTTTAAATAATAACACTAGAGATTATTAATTTTCTTATTATTAAAATTTTATATTTAAGAGATAATGAAAGATATATTTAAATAATCAGAAAAATAATAACCAGAAAATTGAAAAAAATACTCGCTATGATTGTATTATACAAATTTCCATTTATCTCATATAATATACCTAGGACTATGAATATTATGAAATTTACTAAAAAAAGGACCAAACCAGAAGGATAAGTATATAATGACCATACAGCAGAATAAATCAAAGCAATTATCAAAACTACCGCTAAATCATTCTTAAACCTTTCTTTTAGGGTATTATGTAGAACGCCTCTAAATACGACCTCTACTGAAAAACTTCCTATACTTAAAAGGATCATAAGTACTATAATCATTAAAATATCTGTATTTTGAATAACTTCAGTTTGTGTACTGATACTTTCCTTTAACTCAAAAAAATCTAAACCCACACTAGATAAAAAGTCAATATAATAGCTGGATATAAAATTGATTATTAATAAACAACCTCCCCCTAAAATCCCCGAAATTATCGCTATTATAACCTGCTTGTTAGATTCTGAAAAAAATCCTAATTTCTTATAACTATGTTTTTTGGAATAGATATACCATAAAGGATATATACCAAATAATAACTCTGGAATTTGGCTTAAAAGAATGATGTAAATATTAATTTCAGGCGTATCGGAATCTGCTTGAAAAGCTATTGCCATAACCAATAGAAAATAAGCAATAACTAAGATATAGATACTTGTTCCAAAGACATTAATCCCTTCCTTCAAATTCCAAGTTTCTTTTTTTAATATAAATTTTTGTTCAAGTTCTAATTTTTTATTAGTAAAAATTAAACTTGGCTTTTTTTGAATTGCTTCTTTTTTTTGTTCAGATATTTTCCCTAATACACTATTACATATTGGACATTGTTCTAAAATATTAGATGTAATAATAGATCCACAACCAGGACATTTTCGAACGATTCTTATTTTTTCATCAACTATTGGTCCCCTTATAGGTTGTTGTTGACCTATTTCTTTTTCAGGTTTTATTTTTAATACTAATTTGCCACAATTAGGGCAATATATTTTTCCCTCTTCTATATATTTTCCACAAAAGACGCAATACTTGACTCTCTTCTCTTCTTTTCTCTTATTATTTTTAGACATTATCCACCATAACTAGAAAAAATAAATCAAAGATAAAATCTAACAAAAATATTTTTTCATACTTTTATTTTGTAAAATATATAAACTAAGAATTATATAATTTGCGTTTATACCCTAAATTACTAAAAATCATTAGAAAGATTTGAAAAACTGGGTTAAGAGAACTCTTTGAAAAACGAAATTAAGATCTCTATTTTTTTGTCTTATTCTTTATTTTTATTTCTTTTTTAGTAGTATTATACAATTCCATTAATAACAAACCTTGATAGTATGTAATTGAATCGAAATATCCCTCTCCCAAGTAAGACTTACCAGCATAAACTAACGCCATTTGGGCATTAAGGGCGGCTTTCATTATAAGTTCTACTCCTTTATATATCAGATTAGGACTCCAGATCCCTTTTTCTGGATTTGCCCACCAAGTAGGACAAGAATAAAGGCATCGATCATAAAACCACCGAGCTGTTGTATAATAATGTTCAATCTCCCAATCTTGAGTTAAATCAAGTTCATCGGCAAGATTAATTAAGTTATTCATACTTCGCATAATTTTCCAATAATATTTATGAATTATATTTTCAGGATGATTCCATAAAGGATAAGGAACCCCTGCATTAATATCCTCAGAACTGGTACTCCAACTTGATTCTTTGGGAATAATTGTTTCTTTTGCAATAGGAAAATACATTTCCAAATTTGAAATAAAAATTATTTCAATATCCTCCTTATCATGAACAATTTCAAGGGTTTTACCTAAAAAAGTCTTTTCATAATTTGGAATATGATGCCCGAATGTCTCTCCATCCATAGCAGTAATAATATATGTATTATTTTTGTAATCTAGTTTTTTGTCTTTATGCAATATTTTTATTTCCTTCACAAATTCCTTAGTACTAATGGATTTAAAAGCGATTTTATTGCTCAAGATTTCATCTCTAAAAAAAAGCTGGAGCCCATTTGGTGATCTATATATCTTATCATAAGGCCATTCTATAGGACAAGCAATTCCACTCATTATAACCCATTTATAGCCTAAGTCTCGAATGTATTTAGCGACTTTGGAACTAATCGACATTTCGGGAGGAAAAAATCCTTTTCTTTCCCATCTACCAAACTCTTTTCTATTTATCTCTTCATTCATCTGGATCTGATGGTGAGCTTCTTTTTTTGGTATTAAAGGAAGTATAGGGTGAAATTTTGCAGTTCCAAGAATCTCAATTTTATCTTCTGAAACGAGGTTTTTCATTAATTCCATTGTGTCACTTAATCCATATTCATGAAAGAGTTGTATAAGTACACCATTAATGTTTAAGCAAAATTTTGCGTTTTCATGGTCTTCAATAATAGAAAATAATGGTTTATAACACTCTTTATCAATTTTTTTTAAAACTTCAACTTCTTGAGTTGGTGGCTGATAAATGTGAATTAGAGGTGCCCAATAAGTGACCAAGAGAATCACACCCTTTTTTAATTAATTTTAATTAGATTTTTAATTTATTCAATATAAATATTTTAAATCTCAATTTTAATGTAAAAATTTATTTTTCAAGAATTGTTTCTTTTATTGCTGTACCAAAATGGGTGGCACCAGGTCCAACATGAACTAACACATCATCTCCAACCTTTAAATTGACTACAGATTTAGTTTTACCATCTAAATCCATGAGTTGAATAGTTTCTGCGTTTTGACATATAAAACTTATGGGAATTTTTTTATCGTCTTTTAATACCTCTAATTCGATTCTTAACATTGGACGAGTTTCTATTTTAACGCGCCCTACAGAAACAATTCGAGCTTCTCCTTTATAATTTACAGCTAAAATCTTTTTACCCCCTTTTAACTCGCTTAAATAATTTGTTCGATATACTTTTTCGGGATCATCATTAGGTACCAATATGTAGGCAGATACATCACTCGCGTTAACACGAAATGGCCTAGATGCTACAAATTGGGTTTCAAAAACTTCAGCATGGACTAGAACGAAGCCCCTTGCTGTACTTCCAACCAAAAATCCCTCCCCAGGATGAAGAAGAGATGTAGTATCGACACATACCCTGTCGCTTTCTGGTATATTACTGATATTAATAACTTTAGCACCTGTTAATTCAATTTTGAATGAAATATGTAATAGCTTTTTTAAATCAGTTAATTCTTCTGTATTATTTGGCTTTATTAAGATGCCATCAACGCCCATTTCAAGCGTTTTTAGCATCAATTCTGCTTCTTTAACACTTTTTACTTCAGCAATTAATTCTGTATCATATGAATGCATTTCTGCTATAAGGTTTTCAAATGGTATGATTTTCCAATCTTTCGCAGATACAATAATAAAATCTAATCGTTCTTTCTTGGAGAGCTCTATTATTGTTCTCTCGTCTTCTTTTGATTTTAATTTAATATAATACCCTATATATTCTTCAGAAATACTTTCTTCTGCTAATTTATTTTCTAAATCTTCTCTACTTTCGTAAATAATATATTTGCCAGGTATTTCAAGGTCCTTTGTAAAAATCTTTATACGGTCAATTGCTTTAAACTCAGAGAAAGTAGTCTTGGATACCATAAAATTTAGAAAATCTTTGTTAAATGCTTCTTGAACTAGGTCTTTGAAATTAGTACTCTTTATCTCAAAATTTAAAATTACTTTTTTCATTCTATCTCAAAATTTGGTCTATGAAAACTTTTTTGTTTAGAATTATTTTATTATATTATATTAAATAATATTAAATTTTTAAGTTAGAAAAATTATGTTTTAATTATAAAAAAATTATGATATTCTGGAGATGAGATGCTTATAGGACTCAAGAAAAAATTATTTCCTCGAAAAGGTAAAGAAAAAGATGATTTAGTCTCTAAGGCAAAAGGACATATTCATAGATTGAATTTAATGAATAAAAATTATAGTCGACGTGCTGAAATTAGCCGTAAAAATGCTAAAATTGCATTGAAACGTGGAGAAAAAGATCGTGCAAAAAATTATCTTATCCAATACAAGGCATATCAAGCCAAGGTTGATAGATCCAATAATATTAGGTCAAAAATCGAAAGGCAGATCCAAGCAATAGAAGAGGGTGTTTTAATCTCACAAACAGGTGATATATTCGGAGGGATAAGAGATGAATTAGAATATATCGCAACTAAAGCTTCCCCTGCTAAAGTTGCTGAAATTGCGGAAGATTCTGAAGCATATGTATCAGAAATTGAAGAAGCAGCAGATATTTTAGCAGGAGACCCTGAAATAGATCTTGCAATTGATGTTACAGACGAATTAAATCAATTAGAAACAGAAATTCTGCTTGATCAAGGAGGTAGAATGCCTGAAGTACCCTCAGATGATTTACAATATATTCCTGAATATGATGAACTTGAAGAAGAAGCTGAAACAAAATCAAAAGAAAAACTTAAGGATGAAATTGACAAGCTACGTAAAGAATTACAGAGCTAAATAAGTATTTTAGACTTGCTCCTTACCTTTTTAATCAAAAATTAATTAAATTATCGATAATTTTAGATTATGGTTTTTTTCTACCTAAAGGTTCAATTATCCTCCATCTGAAGCTTCTTATGGCTATTGATATAGTATTTAGCTGGGTTATATAATTTAAGTAAAATATCTCTTTTTCTCAAAATTTCTACTATTCTTCTTTATCGCCTCGATTTCTTCTAATTCTTCTTTTAAAGATTCTATTTTCTTTTCAATTAAATAAATTTCTTTCTGTAAATTTTTAAACGTTCTGAAATAATCCACTTCTGAGATAACTCCTTGATCAAATTTCGCATCAAGTGTTTTTAATGTTTCATTTAGACTAAATTTTTCTTTATTTAATTCAAATAACCTATTGCGTTTTTCCTTATCTAATTTAAAAATTTTTTTATTACTTTTATAGGTGTTTTCCATTAGAAGATTATCAGGATCAAATAATTCAGATAGATGATTTCTCCTGTAATCTTGGAAATAAGGTTCATTTCTATGAAAATTTAAATTATCATCAAGTATAGGATTTGAAATATTATTTATAGAAGGTGTATTAATGAAATTTGCCTGATCCGGAGATAAGTAGTCAAATTTTTGGGTTTGCCCTAACTTTCTCATCAAAAGATTTTTTTGTTCATAATCAGAAATGTTATTAGGATATAAATTTAACCTTTGAGGCCGATAATTCTGAAATCTATTAGGATTGTGAAGATCTTGAATAAAAAAATCATTTACGTTTTGGTTAGATGATAAAAACTGTTGTAAAGGATGTGAATAATGATTAAGATCATTAGGTAATTGACCAACAAAATTTCTAAAATAGGGAGGATAATTAAAGTCGGGATAAATATCTAAATTTTCAGGGATTATATTGTTCTTTATATTAGTTAAAAATTGCTGTTTAGGCCATAATTGTGAAAAATTTAGATTAGGATGTAACAGATTCTGAAGGCGATTCTGATTAGGCTTATAACGTATCGGGGTGCCTTGATAATTAACGTTCTGGGCCAAACTATTATTATAGTTATTAAATTTTTCATATCCTTTATTATATTGACATTTTATGCTAAAGAAGGAGTTGATACTCGTTTCAATAAAATTGATTAGATCATTTAATTCAATCTCAATCTTTTGAAGCTTTTTAGTCGATTCTTTATCTATAACAGTAGATTCATCGAAAGTTCTAGCTAATAGTATATATTCAATCACTCTTGAAATAGCATTAGGAGGGAAGGTGAATTCATATTTTCCATATTCAAATTCTAAATATAATTTTTTGAATACTTTGCCTTTTTCTCTAATCCTAATTAAATCTTGAACTGGTGCTTTAAAAATTAATTCTTGCTTTTTTTTTCCTACTCCATATTTATGAACAAAAGAGAGATCTAAATTTGTTATAAACAAAATACCTTTATTTTTCTTAAATTTATCTTGAGTATTTAATCCATTAACTAATTTTGCATAAATAGCATAAACAGGTTTTTCATTTTCTGCTAAACTTAAAAACTTTTTATAAGTTGTAAAATAAAGGTTGATTTTATCAATAAATTGTAGATTTTTTTCAAAGGGAACCATACTTTCATTGAAAGTTTTAACGTTAGTAGTAATGAATTCATTAATTGAATTATAATTTCTCAATAGATTTTCTAAAAGCCCTTCAAATATCGTTAGGTTAGAATTAGGCTGAGAATAAATATCAAAAAAATACTCTTTATTTTGGTCCAAGTGATGGAAATGATGATTTGTTTTCTCATATACTGTATTTTTTACATAAATAAATAATTTAAAAAGAGCTAATAAATCCGATTCCATTTTAGGGAAATGATAACATTTAACAGGAGGATCTCTAGCCTTGTAGATTTTTTGGCGGAGTTTGTACAATTTGTTCAAAATCTTATTAATAGGGTTAATAAATAAACGAACATCTTTAATTATTTCCAAAAAATTCTTTTCTAATTCTTCCTTTTTTTCATAAATATTTACAATTTGATGCGAATTACATTTTGGGCAGGATTTTAAAACTTGATTTACTTTAACTATACTTTCATTACCACAATCTTTGCATACTTTCTCTTTTTCAGAATCCAAAGCTTCAATATTTTTAGACTTACAATCTTGGCATATAAAAAACTCGAATTTATTCTCGTGTAAACAGTCAGAACAACAAGATGTTCCACACTCTTGGCAATAATATGCTATTTTAACATAACTATGACAAAATCTGCACATTTGCTCTGACATTTTTAATATAAAACCCAGCTTAATAGCATGAAAAAATCTAAAATAATCTATTGATCAAAAAAAAAATGTTATGTCGTCATCAAAAATAAGTATAATATATATGTATTACCTATAAAATGTCGAGAATAAGGTATTATGAAAGTAAAATATTATCTTTTATAAATTTTAAATAAATAACAATACCGTAAATATAGTTTTAAATAATATTTTAATAAGTCTTACTTAATAATTTTAACTTTAGTACCCAGGGCTTGTCCAGGAACACCTGCTTTTTTAAAATGAGCTCTGACAGCACCCTTATTTCCATGAGCTCGTGTGATTACTCCTTTCAAATCTTTACCAGTAGAAGTAGTCCAGACTACTGTTCTTCCCACCAATTTGTTTGCTCCTTTTTTAGTTTTAATTTTTGGAAACACTAATATACATTGTTTAGGATGAACTGTGTGGCGTCCTCTCCTATAATTAGATATAACTCCTTCCATACCCAATAATTCTACTTTACTCGATGCCATTTAATAAAACCCATTGACAAGCATTTATTATCTATTATTTGAAAAATATACTAAAACTATTAAGTTTTTTCAATTAAAACGAAGTTTGACTAAAATACCACCATTTATAAAATCTCAAAAGATTTTTCCCATGCTTCTAAATTAATTGCTTCCAATTCACTATCAAAATCTTCCTTGGTTATTTTACCTTCTTGAGCAATTAGTTCATTTATTTTTGAAATGAGCTCATTTTCTATATTCTTAATTTCTTTTCTTTTACTATAGAGTTTGTTGTATTTATATTTGCACCATAACCAATCAAGATTAATATTTTTATAAGGTCCAGGCTCATAATGTTTTTTATCACCTATTGGAAATGCATAAGGTTTATAAATACTTAAACAAGGAAGTGATGTTCCTGTAAACCAATGAATTGATTTCCTTTTTTTTCTTAAATGGGATACTTGAGAACCTGTTGACTCAAAACCTCCATGACTGCAAATTCCTGCCTGATGCTCTCTCAAGAATTCCATCATCATTTTAGAAGTTATTTTTCCCTTGCTGCTATTTAGTAAATATGTTGATTTTCCTCCTCTTGAATATGGTATCATTGAGGGCTGTGAACCGCAAAAAGTTAAAGTAAAATCAAAATGGTCATCATCCTTACAATATCCCTTTTCAACCGCATGTTGGATAATTCCTTCTCTTCTAATATCTCCCTTTCCTCTAATAGAAAGTTCATTTGTGATAGATCTGACATCTTTTACTTTTTCAGCAATCCACCATTCATCAGCGGT
>JBHLNY010000119.1:0-9764 GCA_048941065.1 Promethearchaeota archaeon | reverse complement strand
ATTGGAGATGTATTGCTTCCCAATTTGTTTTGGTAATGTGAAATCTCTGTTATCCATCCTTGCCCTATCTTTAAGTCCAAAAGGAAGATCTGTTACCCAGTTCATCCCAATAAATTCATAACTATGATGTTTTATTTGGAATCTTTTCTGGGCAAGATTAATTACATATGAGTATTTATTGCATATCCCTTGAAATAATTCATCGAAAATTATACAATCATCGTTACCAAGTTGACAAGCAAAATAGAGCCCTGAAGATTCAAATTTAGAAAAATAATCATCAAGAAAACCTGTTATAAATTTATCTTGGTGCAATAAATTCCCTTTAAAGGGAAGCATATCTCCTCCATTAATTACCATATCAACATTTAAAAACTTAGCTTCATGAAAAACTCTTTCATATTTCCATCTAATTCCATGCAAGTCTGTGATATATAGTATCTTCATTTAAAAGCTCTAATTTTAAAAATTTTCGATAAAATTAATTATTTCTCTCTTTTTAAAGATTAATTAAATTAAAGGAATTAGCTTATTAATTAATAAAAAATTTTTCATTTAAACTTTTAATAATATTAATTTGTTGAATTATAATAATAGGAGTTTTCTTATTTCATTTTCATAATCAATTGTCAAAGCAAAAGTATCAACTTTCAGTTTAGGTCGTTCAGTTCTGTTTTTTATATCAAATTCAACATTAGATTCTTTCAAAAGCCATAATATCTTATATATCTCAATTTTTTTCATAAAATCCTTTTCAATTTTATAATATTTTGAGTAACCTTCATAAAAAGCATCTTTAAAATTATATCTTTCTAAATTTTTTAGTATTAGACATTCCATTTTAACAAAATCTTGCGCTCTACACCCAACACACCAATCATCAAAATCTATTAATCCTCTTATTCCAAAGTTGGTAGACTCTTCTTTCACGATAACATTTTGACCCTGAAAATCATTGTGCAATAAAGAAAAATTAAATTCATCTTCAATTAATGCTTGATTGTCTTTAAAGTAATCTCTTATCTCTTTAATGAATTCAAATTTATTCCTTTTAGCTATTTGTAATTCTTCTTCTACTTTATTATTAAATACTTCTAAAAATGAATCCTTCTTCTTGCCAATATCTTTTATGTTTTCAAAATAGGAATCAAAGTTTATTTTATGTAGTTTTCCTAAGATTAATCCTAAATCTTTAAATAAATTTTGAAATTTTGCTTTCTTTAACGTAAGTTCTTCATTTAAATATTGTTTTAAATACCAATTTAATGGTTTTCCATGGATATAATCTTGTACTGTAAAGATGTAAGGAATAGTATCTTTAGTCTCATCATAATAAATCAAATTTCCAACAGGGATAATAGGAGGCTGATCCTTGTGGAAAATATAAGCACCCATTTTACTTGCTACAATACTTTTAACCTTACCTGCAAGATTATTTGTATCCCCATTCAGTGTTCCATCTAAAAATGGAAATATTAATTTTTCTTTAACAATATTTTCATAGGGGAAATTTTCACATGTACGAAATCTAAAAATTAAATGATTCCTTTCAAAATTTACTCTATATATTGTATTTATGGTAGCATCAAATGGACCTATTATTTTTTTTAACTTACCTTGTTCGATTAAAACGTCCACATTAGAGAAAGTTTTAATTATCTCCTTAAATTGATACAGTTCTTTTTTGCCTAAGAAATATAATAGATATATTTGCTTTTGATTAATTAAATAATTCACAGTTGCTTTTATTCTTCCTTTTGTTATCTCATCAATATCTAATTGACGTTTAGGGGATATTACATTAATCTCTTCTATAGGAGTTGTTAATCTATCTTTATATAGCTGAAGGAAAGCAAATTTTAACCCCCGTCTTTCTTTACCTTCATCTTTTTTAAAATCATATATTTTATTTCTAATATCATTTATTTGATCTTGTAAATGATGCATTTCTAATATGTTATCTTCAAGTGCAAAATAATATAACTTTGAACATAAGTTTACTAAGTTGCTTATACAGGAGATTATCCCACTATATTTTCTCTTTGCCAAAGGGATTAATTGAAAAAAATTTTGAAAATTACCCTCCATTCCACATTGAATTGTAAAATCTTCATTTAATAATTGAATAAAGGATCTGCAATTTTTTATATTATAAAAAGAATCATTTAATCCTTTTAAATTTGTGAATTCTTTTAAATTATTTAATAATTCTGGCTCAATTTCATTTCCAACAAATTGATCTGGATTGTTGAATAAATATATAGGGTTTTTAAAGTTGATTGAACCTAATATATTTTCAAAATAAGATTTGATATTCTCATTTGATAATCTTTTAGAGAATGGGGGGCTAATCATGAAATTTATATTATTGAATTTCTTTGCTAATTCATCCATTTCATTTATTGACCCTTCGATATCATTACTATAAACTCCAACTATAATCGGATTTTTTTTTGCTGAGGCCTCAAGCGCTAAATTAATAAGTTTAATTTTTTGTTCTAGTTTATCTGAAAAAATTATACCTTCTCCTGTAGTTCCAAAAAGAATTAGAGAATCAGCACCATTTGTAAGTATATGACGAAACAGAAGTGAATTTAATTCGTTAAGGATTTCAAAGTCTTTGTTATAGAAAGTAACGGCATCACAAATAGCACCGCTTACAATTGGCATTAATTGATTCCCTTCTATTTTTTATTACTTAAGTAGATATGATTAACTTAATTAATAATTATAATAATTTGGATTTTACAATTTTAGTGAATAAAAGTAATTATGAATAATATTATTTTGTTTTATAGACTTAAAATTTTATAATTTTCTTAATAATAATCACTTATAAAATTTAAATAAACTTGAAATTTTGATTTTAGGGGATTATAATTTATTGTAAAATTGAAGAGGAAAAGATTCCATTAGTAGCCACGGGTACATCTCCTTTTATTGGTGCCGGTCAATTCGGATTTAGAGGGCTTGAATGGCGTATTAAGTTTTTAAATAACCCAGATATGATGGTAGAAATTCTAAAGGCCAGTTACCAAGCTGGAGCGCGAGGTATTGAAGCTATACCAATAGGAAAAATTTTAGATGCTACTAAAATAATGGCTGAAACTCATAATGATTATATAATTACTGGTTCGACTTATCCAGGACTAGATCCTAAAATAGAACTATTAATAGAAGCAGGAGCAAAGTTGATTTTTGTTCATGGTATGATTTCAGATACTAAAAGTAAAAATCTTCTTGAATTATTAGATAATATATCTAATCGGGGATTGATTCCAGGAATAGCAACACATGAACCAATTGCGACGATCAAATATGCGATTGAAAATAATTTAAATGTTAAAGCTTTTTTAATTCCATTTAATATAAATGGTATTTTTATGGGTAATGCTAAAGAATTAGAAGAAATTGTTGATAATTCAAAAAATTATTATTTTATAGGAATGAAGACTCTAGCTGCTGGAGATATCAACCCAAAAATTGCATATAGTTATATTTCTAGACATAATATATCAGCAGTAACAATTGGAATGGTAACCCGACAACAAGCAGAAGAATCAACCAAAATTGCCTTAAAAGCCTTAACTAATAAAAAAATTTAATTAGATTTTTTTAGATTCTTTAAAAATCTCAAATATCTCCATTTCATAATCTACAGTATCTTCTGGAAGTAAATTGGGATCTTTTACAAGTTTAGCTAAATAATATATTTTTGCTCCTCTCTCAAGATATTGTAATACTGTGTATGCTCCATCTAAGTGACTTCCACAGCAAATATTTCCGTGATTTGCCAGTAAGACAGCATTTCTTTCCTCGAGGGCATTATAGACTTCCTCTGCTAATTCTTCAGAACCAGCTTCTCCGTAATTAGCACATAATACTTCTCCTCCTATATAAGGGATTAATTCTTCAATGATTGGTGGAATTGAGAGATTTAGAGTGCTTAAAACAGTGGAATATATACTATGAGCATGAATTATAGCATTTACATCCTCACGTTCTTTGTAAATACCTAAATGCATTTTTTTTTCTACAGAAGGATTTCTTTCTCCTTCAATGACTTTACCTTCCATATCAATAATGAGTATATCTTCTGGCTTCATTTCATCATACCTTACATTACTTGGGGTAATTAGAACAAACTCTATTTCCTTATCCTTAATTCTAACGCTAACATTACCTGCAGAACCAATTATATGCCCTTCATTCAGTAATTTCTTGCAGAAATCTACAATTTTTTTTCTTAAATAGTTTATTTCTTCATTAGAAATTTGCTTTTTAATCTCTTTATCTTTAAAGACCTCAGGGTTTAAAAGATGTTCAGGCATGTCACCATTTAGCCAAGATTTTATATCATCTAAGAGTATTTTAGATTGTCGTTCATTAACTTCAACAGTATCCCCTCCTATATGAGGGGTGACAATAGTATTATCTAATTTTATAAATTCATTATCTTCATCAATTGGTTCAATAGGAAAGACATCTAAGGCAGCACCTGCAATTCTTTTTTCCTTTAAAGCATTATATAATGCTTTATAATCTATAATGCTTCCTTTGGCAAGATTTAACATATATGCTGAATCTTTCATCATCCTTATTCTTTCTTCATTAATTAAATTATAGTTATCATCCGTTGCGATGGCATGGATAGTAATAAAATCTGAGTTTCTCATTAAAAAATCAATGTCAGTCTTTTTTCCATATTTCTCAATAGTTTCTTTTGATATATATGGATCATATATCAAAAATTCAACTTCATAGGGCTTTAATCGATTTACCACTCTCTTACCAATCTGTCCTAGTCCTATTATTCCAATAGTTTTTCCTTTTAACTCAATACCTTGGAATTTATTAATATAGCTTATGTAATCTTCGAAATCTGTTATTTCAAATTCATCAGAGTGTATAACTCTCTCAACTTGATGCAATTTTCTTGCTAACATTAATATAAGACCAATAGTCAACTCTGAAACAGCATCGACATTTCTTAATGGTGTGTTTAATACCGGAACTTTGTATTTAGTTGCAGCATCTAAGTCAATATTAAAAGGATCGCCTCTACAAGAGATTATAAGTTTTAAATTTGATTCCGCAAAAATTTCAGGTTTCTTAATATCATCTGCCTCAGTAATAAAGACATCATATGCTTTTAATTTTTCAATAAGTTTCTTAACATCAAAATATATCATGCCTGTTTCTCTCCATGGTTCATATGTAATTTCCATCAAATTCTTTAATTCCTTTAGAACATCTTCTGACAGAGTTGCTGTTATTAGAGCTTTCATCATTTTCGATTTTATTATTTAATTATCTTATTTTTTCTTTATTGTTTATTCATTATATTTTCATTCAAGAAGAACTAATTAAGCAAAAGAAAAAAAATTTTGTTAAAACATTAGACTTCGAAGTTTCATTAGACTTCTCATATTTCCTTCAATAATTTTTATTTTTCCGTCAGAATATGCTTTTATAGCTCCTAGATCCTTGTTAAATAAATCAATCATAACTTGTTCAGCTGTAAAATCAATTTTTACTGGTGCATTCACATTACCTGTTTTATCTTTTACTTCAATTCCTTGGTCCTTGTTAACCAATAATATTGCTTTTCTATTTGTATCTAGGAATGTCATTTGAATGGGATCTTCATATTTAGCTAACTTTTTTCTAACTTTTTCATTATTTATATATCGATTCTTAATTTCTTCTAGACATTCTTCAACGGTTTTAAATTCTGGCATTTTTTATTATTTAAAATGATCTAATTCAGATTTATTTAAAATATTTTTAATTATTATTAAGAAAGGTACAACTAATAATAAAAAAATCCAATAATGATTTTAAAAATTGCGTTATCATCTTGAAAATAATTTGAATTATGAAAGTAAACTTTATAAGCGGATTTAGTAAATTATTTGAATGGTATTAGGAAAAAGGAAATAAAAAAAATGATTTAAAGATCATCAATTTTTTTTTTATAATTTTTCCACTCTACATACATTTTTTCATAATCTTTTGAGATATTAGGATCAAAAGAGAATTTATCAAAATTAATAATTTCATCAATAATAGTCTTGTAATCTACATATAACTTTAAACCAATTAGTACATTCATGGCACATCCAATAAAAGCAGAATCTTTATAAAAAGGCACATTTATATCCTCTTTTATGGTACTTGATAAAATATTTAAGAGTTCTTTCGAATTTGCCATACCACCTGCACAAAAGACCTTAATCTGTGAATTATTGTAGTTAAGTAATGCTCTATAATTTTCAAGGATCCCAAAACAAATATTTTCAAGAGCACTTTTAATAAGATTTTCTAATTTAGGAAGATCTTCATTGACTATAGATATTGGAGGAAAAACAAAAACTCCTCTTTTAAGAGTTGTTTGATCTTTAATATTCATTATATCAGGTCCTAAATAGGCATAGGTCGAAGCAGAACCTGGTTTTTGACTTTTTAGAAATTCTTCAATCATTACATTTTTATCGCCATTCATATCTTTTAGCAAGAAATCTTTTATCCAATCATAAATTATCCCTGCATTACCTGTATTTCCTTCAATTAACCATTTACCTTTAAGAGAATGAAATGTTGTCCAAAAATTGTAATTTGGATCCAAAATGGGTTTATTTACAACTAAATGAACCGGGGCAGTGGTACCTAAACTAATTCCAATATTTCCATCTTCAATTGCTCCCATTCCTAATAGAGTTGCTTGTGTATCTCCACCTGTTTTAATAACAGGGATGGATTTTTGTTTAAATCCAAAATATTTAACTAATTCTGATCTTAAATTTCCAATAACACTCCCAGAATCTACAAATTTAGGGAAAAAATCGGGATTAAAATCAAATGCTTCAATTATTTCAGAACTCCATTTTCCTTTTTTAATATCTAGAATTTGAGATTCTGAAGCAGAGGATAAATCTGAACAGAATTCTCCTGTGAGTTTATATACAATCCAATCATCTAACATCAGAACCTTATTTATTTTTTTGTATAATTCTTCTTCCTCTTCTTTAAACCATAATAAACGTGAGAGACAGAATAATATTGAAGGGCTGTGGCCTGTAATATTGAATAATTCTTCTTCAGAAAACTTATCTTCAATTAAATAAGCACTGTCAATTCCCCGAACGTCTATATTAGGGCCTCCATATATTGCTTCCCCTTGATCATCTATAAAAACAACTGCCATTCTTTGAGCACATGAAGAAATACCAATAATTTCCATATCATCAATAGTGGTCGTTTTTAACAATTCTTGAATATTATTTTGGATTTTACTCCATAAATCTTTCATGTCAAAACGCTTGGCAAATCCATCAAGGTTCTCATTAATTATTGTTAGATTCTGTTTAATCATAGACTCTAATATTAAGTTTTCTGAGACTAAGCCAGCTTTGACGCTATTTGAAGATATGTCTATGGTTAGAATCTTATTCTTTGAGTGTAACAAATTTAGTCCCTCCTTAAGGTCTTTTTATTTAAACATTTTAGAAGGTCACAAAATTTTTATTTATAAAATGAAAGTTTAAATCTTATTTTAGATATTTCCTAACCACTTCTCCTCTTGGTTCTTTTTCCTCGAATAATATTGCCTGGAATGAATAAATATTTGTATTTTTATCTTTCCATGCATCTTCGGGAAGCCATGCTTTCATACAGGTGTGTGAAAGAAATGTCTCAACGTCCCAATATCTGTCATGATCTATAGGTACTTGAGGAAGAAGTAAACCTCGTCTCATCCCTCTTTCAGCTATAAGTCCATCTCTTCCTATTACAATTTTATCAAGATATTCCTTAGGATTATTTACTTCTAATAATTTAGGTGGAGTTAATATCGACAATTCGATTACTATCTTATCCATTTCTTCAATTGTAACAGAAGGAAATCTTGGATCTTCTATAGCTGAACTAATTGAAACTTTATGAATAACATCATATAATGGAAATTTAGGTTCTATATAACCAATACAACCTCTTAAAGGATTACCTTCTACCTTGAATGTATTTAATGTAACAAATGCTCCATATTTTTCTCTAAATTTTTCTTTAATATCATCAGGAACAAGAATTTTTCTATCATTTTTCAAATAATTTTCAATATTTTCACGAGCAAACTTTATAAGTACTTTGCCATCTTCAACACTAAATTCCTTATCCTCTGACATTTGCTTCACACTAAAATTGTATTTTCTAATTTTAATAATGTTATACATACATTTATACTTTATAACGTTCTGCTTATCACTTTTCCTATTGGTTTAATATTATTAACATTTATTTCTATTCCTCCTAAAAACACTTTCCAAATTTGAACTGAAGTTTTAAAATTTTCGAAGGGTGAATACTTAGCCTTACTATTAAACTTTTCAGATTTTATAGTGTATTCAGGAATCTTGTCCACAATAATTAAATCAGCATCGAATCCTTCTTTTATTGAACCTTTATTCTTTAAATTAAATATTTTGGCAGGATTTTCTGAGGAAGATTTTACAAAAAATTCTAATGAAAGTTGATATTGGAAAACCTTATTTAATAATAATAAAGCATATGTTTCAAAACCAGGAAATCCAGAAGGTGCGTTAATATACTTTTGAGACTTTTCTTCTAAAGTATGGGGAGCATGATCAGTTCCAATTAATTGTATTTTTCCATCTTCAAGTTCATGAAATAAAAACAAAGGATGTTCCTCATCTCTTAGCGGTGGCAACACTTTACCAAAATTATCATTTTTTAATTTTAAATTATTTGATAGAAGTAAATGATGAGGTGTAATTTCAAAAGAGATTTTATATTCGCTATTAGAGCTTAGAGTCTTCTCTATTAATAAGTAACTATCTTTACAACTTATATGACAAAAATGAATAACTGGATATCTTTTAAGGATCAAATTATTATTTATAATGATTTTTTCATAATTATTTATTATAAATTTCACATATTTTTCCTCCATATTAATGGGATGTAATTTATCATGAAGTTTTAATACACTATTTCCTTTACTTTTAAATTCCTCAAATAATTTTTCTTTTTCAATATCAGAAATCGGCCAATCTGCATGGATGAATATTGGGATCCTATATTTGGACGAGATTTTTAGGATCTTCTGAATGTTATCGGGATCTTTCCAATCTATTTCATTTAAAGAATTGAGAGGGTAAATTTTAAACCCTATAACTCCTAAATCGATAATTCTTTTTATTTCATCTTCATCAATTCCCTTAGGTACACCAGCAATAAATCCAACGTTTACGTGAATTTCATTTTCTGCCTTCTTTTTCCACTTTTTAATTTGTTCGGCAGTGATACTAGGAGGATTTGTATTCGGCATATTAAATACCGTTGTAATGCCAGAGAAAGCTGCTGCTCTTGTTCCAGATATAAAAGTTTCTTTTTCACTTTGACCTAAATCTCGTAAATGAGAATGTATATCAATTATTCCTGGTAAAATTAATTTATTTAAACAATCTATCTCTTTTTTGTCTTCATTTTTTTCAGCGAAATAGTTATATTCATTTTCATCGGGATTTAGTTTAATAGATTGGATTATGCCGTTTTTAATGTAAAGAATTCCATTGCGAATTAATCCATCAACATAAATTTTTGCATTTTTTAGAATCATATGAATTTGAATTTTTAGCAATTAATTTGTTGATCAATTTGAAAATTAATATATAAAATTTTATCTTCTACTACTTTAACGTTTAAAAGAGTAATGTATTTAATATTTTTCAATTTTTTAAACAATT
>JBHLNY010000410.1:0-2507 GCA_048941065.1 Promethearchaeota archaeon | reverse complement strand
AGGCTGGCCTATGTAGGGAAAGATGGCGGAATATGGGTGATCGATATCAACAGCAAAGATGCCAAGCAATTGACCACTAGCGGCAGCCAGCCTCACTGGAGCAACTGATGCGAGGAGAGGAAGATGAGAAACGGGATCAGAATCGGCATTGTACTCATTTTCGTGTTCAGCATCATCGGAGCATCTCTGGCACCACTAGCGCGGCCGGTGTACGCGGCCGGGGCCAATCTCTCCCTGCCTTTCGCTCGCCGCTCCAAGATAACAGTCCCATACGGTACAGGGGGGCACAAGGGAACGGACTACCGCGCTACAACTGGGACACCTGTGGTGGCTGCCAGAGAAGGCTTCGTCACTGCAGCCATCAATGATACCCAGGATGATCAATACGGCACTCGTCCCTATGGCAACTATGTAGAGATCGATCACGGCAGTGGTTACGTGACCCGCTATGCGCATCTCTCGCATTATGGCTTTGCCGTCAGCGAAGGGCAGTATGTCCATCGGGGACAACGGCTCGCGAACGCCGACAATACAGGGAAATCCGATGCCGCTCATCTGCACTTTGAGGTCCGCGTGAACAGCACTGCAGTTGACCCATACGCTGGCAACACCCACTGGGTGGCCCGAGACCCCATCCCCATGGGCTACCGGGACCAGAACGGCACCATCTATGGCCCCTATTCACTCGACCACTCCGCCATCCGCCTGAAGTGGCTCAGCCTAGACGGTGCGCCGGGCTCTCCCCTGGGCAACGACTACGTCATCTATGTGGCTGCCGCTGGAGCCACCGCGCAGGGGCGGCGCCAGGATTTCGAGCACGGCTACCTCCAATGGCTGCCGGGTCAGGACACCACGTACCATGTCTACGCCAAGACGTACTTGCCCGATGCCAAAGCTATCCTGAATGACTGGACCTCGTTCGTCATGACGCGCAATAACGGGCCGCAGGCTTGCCTCAATGTGACCCTCTATGATAGTGAGGGCAAGGTCTTAGACGCCCGGACGCGCACCTCCGTAGCCACGAACGCCACCTGGGTAGCAGTCATCTCTAATATGGCCCACGATTGGCTGATCGACAACACCAACTTCTCCGGCTCCGCCGTGGTCTATGCCAGCCAGGACATGGCGGTGATGGTGGGCACCGAGGGCGGCAGTAGGACGTACGCTTACGTGGGTATCCCCAGCACGCCATCGGTCTCCGGCATCGGTACCGGCACCCCGATATTCGTGCCCTCGTACATGCGCAACTTCTACGGCTGGAACTCCACCCTCTACGTCCAGAACGTCGGTGGGGCGCCCACCACCATCCACGCTCGCTTGTACGACCCCAACGGCCAGGAGGTCGATCAAGACGATACGCCATACGACATCAACCCCGGCGGGCGGGCGACCTTTGCCAACCTCACTGGTGTGAACATGGGCTCAGTGCGCGTGACGGCTAGCCAACCCCTGGCCGCCACCGTGGGCCACTACCACGCGAACATGGCCACGGCCTATGCCGGCTTCAGCAGCGGTGGGACAAAGGGCTACCTGGCTTCGCTCATGAAGAACTTCTACGGCTGGGACTCGTCGTACGTGGCCCAGGAGACCGTGAGATACCAGGAAGTCAAGGCACCAGTCACCTACTATTCAACGAACGAAAACGAGCCGCCTATTTCTGGAATTACCACTCTCGACCTGAAGAGTTGGGAGCAGGAAACGGTGTGGATGGGCGGGCTGAACCAGTTGCCGACTACCTGGATCGGTTCGGCCCAGGCGTCGCGCAATCCTGGGAGCTACGGGCTGATGGCGTTCGCCGTGCACCAGGCCAGCGCCACCGGGGCGCAGGCCTTTCACGGAGCCCAGGCCGGGGCCCGGGACCTGTACGTGCCCTTCCTGCAGCAGGTAGCCGTGGGCGAGAGCGGATGGAGTTCCAGCCTCACGGTCCAGAACGTCGGGACCAGCAGCGCGAACGTGACGGTGTATTTCTACAACATGAGCGGTGGTGGGCCAGTTAGTCCCTATTCGTTCAACCTGAAGGCCGGGTATTCACGAGTACTGTGCTGCGCTCAGTTGCCGACGGGGCAAAGTTCGGCGTGGGTGGATAGCACAAGGGACGTGGTCGCCGTCGTGCAGATGAGCCATAGTGACAACGGGCGCGCCCTCAGCTACGCCGTGCCCTGACCAACGACAGATTCTCATGACCACAACATGACCCTGCCCCACAAGGGGCGGGGTCGTTGCGCGTCTGGCGAGTGCACACCGGCTCGGCGGGATGTGGTCGCCAACCGATCGCCGGTGGCAACGCTCACTCCTCCACGGCAAAGATCCACACCGGGCCGCGCGAGTAGACCAGGCGATACCCTTCCACGCCCAGCAGCTTCTGGGGCGTGATGTGCCCCCCCCGCGCGCCGACGTAGATGTGCGTGATGCCCTCCCGCCGCAGTCGCTCGCGGGTGACCGCGTCGTCGAAGGACTCTATGGCGGAGGCCCACTCGGCCAGTTCGTTCACCGCCTGGACATAGTCC
>JBHLNY010000409.1:0-2514 GCA_048941065.1 Promethearchaeota archaeon | reverse complement strand
CCCAAATCGGCCGGACAGGACTACGTGGTACTCAAGGTCATCGAGGGCGACGAGTGTCAGCGCCTGGCTGACGAGATGATCCGATTCGGTGAAGAGACCGGCAAAGCGAACTTCGACCGGGACGGCCGCAACGTGGCGGCCTCAGCGGCGATGCTGCTGGTGGGCATCAAGGACGCCAAGTCATTGGGCTTGAACTGCGGCGCATGTGGGTTCGACGCCTGCGCCGAGCGGGTTCCAGCTGAGCATGGCGAGTTCGTTGGCCCCCAGTGCGCCTTCCGCCTGCTGGACATGGGCATCGCCCTGGGGTCCGCGGCGAAGATGGCCGGCTTGCTTAACGTGGACAACCGTATCATGTACCGGGCCGGCGTGGTGGCCCGCAAGATGGGCCTCATCAACGCCGACTTCGCGATGGGGATCCCGCTATCTGCCACCGGCAAGAGCATCTACTTCGACCGGTAGGAGGGATGCGTTGAAACTGTTCATTCGCACTATACGTGCACCATTCTTCACGGCCACGGCCACGTCTACGGTACTGGGCACAGCCATCGCCTGGAACGACGGGCACTTGAACCTGTGGCACTTCCTATTGGCGTTTCTCGGCGTGATCTGCGCCAACGCCGGCATCAACACCGCCAACGACTACTACGACCACCTGTCCACCGATGACGACGTGAACCAGGAACTCACCCCCTTCAGCGGCGGCAGCCGGGTGATCCAGGAAGGTACCGTTTCGCCGCGCCGGATGCTGGTGCTGTCGCTCGTCTTTTTTGCTCTCACGGTGATCATCGGCTTGTACCTGACCTGGGCCACTGGCTGGCCGGTGCTGGCCATCGGCCTGGCGGCCATGTTCATCTCCTTCTTCTACGATGCGCCGCCGATCAAGCTGGCCTATCGCGGTCACGGCCTGGGCGAGCTGACCACCTTCCTGGCAGCCGGTCCCCTGGCTGTCTGTGGGGCGTATTACGTGCAGGCGCAGACCATCACCTGGCCGGTCTTCTGGGCCTCGCTGCCCATCGGCATCCTGACGGCGTTGATCCTGTACATCAACGAGTTCCCGGACTACGTGGCCGACAAGACCGCCGGCAAGCACACGCTCGTCGTCGTGCTGGGGAAGAGACGGGCGGTGCCCGGCTACATCATCTTGCTGGTTATCGTTTATGCCATTGTGGTGATCGGTGCGGTGGCGGGGGCATTACCGTACGCGGCGTTGTTGGCCTTGCTTTCCCTGCCACTGGCCTACCAGGCTGCACGGGGCTTGCGTCGACATTACGATCAGACGCTCCAGTTGATCCCGGCCCAGGCCGCCACGATCAAGTTGCACCTGCTCACCGCGGTACTGTTATCGGCAGGCTATCTGATCGATATGACCGTTCGAGTTTTGATCTAAGGAGGAGAACTGCTTCATGGTGAAGATTCGATTACGCCGCGTGGGAGGCAAAAAGCAGCCCAGCTATCGCATTGTGGTGGCGGATGCTCGGTCACCGCGCGATGGCCGGTTCATAGAAGCCATCGGGCACTACAACCCACGCACCGATCCGGAGACCGTGGTCCTCGACGAGGAGCGTGCCCGGTACTGGCTGAGCCAGGGCGCGCAACCCACAGACGCGGTGGCTCGGTTCCTGAGACAGCGGGGCCTCATAGAGCCCAAAAAGCGTCCTGCCGCTGAGGCACCGGCTGCGGAGCCAGTGGAGGAAGCTCCCGCTACCGAGGAGCCCGCCGCCGAGCCGGAGGAATAGCCATGGCTGCGAGAGACATGGTGGAGTACATCGCCCGGGGCCTGGTAGACCAGCCCAACCGGGTGCGCGTGACGGAGCTCCAAGGCGCGCACGCCACCGTCATCGAGCTGCGGGTAGCCCGCAACGATATGGGCCGGGTCATTGGCAAAGAAGGCCGCATCGCCAACGCCATCCGCATGCTGTTGAAGGTGCCGGCGGCCAAGGAGGGCAAGCACGTCATCCTCGAGATCGTCTAGGCTACCGCCTTACCTCGTCGTGGGGCGGGTTGTCGCGCCCCACGGTATTCGAGGTGAGGTTAAAGTGGCGGTCCTCACCGAAGATCCCAGCCGGTTCGAGTTGTTGACACAGGTTTACCTGGGCGACGAGGCGGCTTCCAGACCCTATGCGCTAGAGGGCTGGCGATTGCACAAGGGACACGTCTTGTTACGACTGGCCGGCGTGACCGATCGCAATGCAGCGGAGGTCCTGCGTGGACAGTGGGTACTGATCCCGGTGGCGGAGGCCCTGCCCCTGGAGCCGGGCGAGTTCTACGTCTGCCAACTCGTGGACCTGGAAGCCCAGACGACGAGTGGGGAGAGCCTGGGACGCGTGACGGATGTGCTGTCGGCCGGGGAAAACGACGTGCTGGTGATCCAGGGGCCGCGCGGCGAGGTGCTGATCCCGTTCACGGCCGAGGTGGTGCCAATCGTAGACCTGGAGGCGGGCCGGCTCACTATCGAGCCGCTGGAGGGTTTGCTCTGAAAAGGGCGCGCTGAAGCGAGACAAAGGAAACCCGTTT
>JBHLNY010000408.1:0-2517 GCA_048941065.1 Promethearchaeota archaeon | reverse complement strand
TTCCGGCTGCTCGATGGCTTGTTCACCGGTCGGACGGTGAGCTGTTCAACGCGATGCTCCCGGGCAAAGGCGATGAGCTCCTGCAGGCTCTGGCGGCTGTCGATGAAACCGTTGGCCAGAACGCAGGCCAGCCGTACTGAGAACCCGTGTTCGTGCAGCATCCGGATGAGCTCCGGCAAGTCGATGTACTCCGTCCGGTGCGGCAGGTAGATGAGGCGGTTCTTCTCCGGCAGGTAGTGTGCGATCGAGATGGCGATCGTCGTCATGCCCAGGTCGTACCAGTCGCGCAGGTGCCTTGCATAGGAATCGGGCTGTTCAGCCATGAGGATGCCATTGCTTTGCAGCTCGACGATGGGGAACGGGAACTCGGCTATGGCGCGCAGGTACCTGGTGATCTGCCCGGGAAAGAGGGTCGGCTCGCCTTTTCCAGTAAGCATGGCGGTTGTGGTACCGCAGCGCGCGGCCAGCCGACAGGCGATCTTGAAATTCCGCCAGTTCACCTCGGGCTCCTTTAGCTGTACGCCAAGAGGCGGCGTCATCTTGGAAATGCAGAAGGGGCACCGGGCGTTGCACGCCTCACTGCCGGCCAGGATGCTGAAGGTCTGAATCCGCATGGGTTTCTCCTTGCATCTGGGTTTGAGCCCATTATATCACACGCGCCCCACTGGTGACAATGCCCGGCCCGGAAACGCAAACCGCCGCCCCGTTGACACCACCCGGGACGGCGTGACTTACTGGCTGTTTGCCTCCATGTTTCCGATGTTCCTGGACGCCTGTTCACGCCAGAGGGGGAAGCGGCGTTCATGGCCGCCCTGCTTACGGCAGCCGGGTTCGTGGCCGCCGCGTAAGTAGGTGAGTGTTTGCCCCAACTATGGAGCCCCCGGGTGGAGCCGGGGGCTCTCGCTTTTGGTGACACAGTTGCTGTTTACAGTTTGTAAACGGTATGCTATAATTCAGCCATGAAGCCAACACAGCTACTTACGATTCGCCTCCACCTGGAGCCGGCCCCGAACGGAGTCTATACCGTCACCAGTCCTGACGTGCCTGGTCTAGTCACCGAGGGTCGCACCCCGGTCGAGATTCTGAACAACGTTCAGGATGCCCTGAGCGCGTTGATGGCAGCCTGGCAAGAACTGGGGATGGAGACCCCGCCGGCTCTACGTCTCGCCCCCACCCACCGCCCCCAAACCATCGAGATGGTGGTAGCCGTCTAATGCGATACCGCCAGGTTGCCAAGCGGTTGCGTGCGCTGGGGTGCGAGGAACTTCGTCGGGGCAAGGGCAGCCATCGCATCTGGTATAACCAGGCCACGGGTAAGATGACTACCGTTCCAGACTGGGGTTCCAGGGACCTTGCGCCCACCACCGTCCGGGCCATCATCCGGGAGTTGGGCCTCAGTCGCCGCGAATTCGGACCCATCAAATGATCCATTTTGGTGACACGGTTGGGCACATAAGGCTGCGGATCTGCGTCCTGGTCTGGATGGGTCTGTCACCAAGTTCCTGACCGCACAGTAGGTGAGGTTCCCCCAACTAGAGCCCCCGGGAGACCGGGGGCTCTTGCTTTTGGTGATCCGGTTGGGAACACCATGACGCCGATCTGCATCGTCGCGACGGATTGGCTGGCACCAACGCACCGCCACAGACGGTAGCGGGTACACCAGCCACGGCACAGGGGGTCATGTCGGTGGGCACTGCCCACCCTACGTGCTCTTGGCCTGCGAGGTCCGACGTTCAGCTGACCGCGTTAGTAGTTCCTCATGACCAGCGGCAGGTAGACAGAGGTGTGGACCGCGATGGTGACGACCTGGGTCGCATCTGGGGCCACGCCGTTGCTGGCGGTGATGGTGAAGCTATAGCTGCCGAGGCTGGTGGGTGTACCAGACAGCGCGCCGGTGATGCCGTCCAGCGTCAGACCAGGCGGCAGGGCGCCGCTGGTCACGCTGAAGATGGGCGCCGGGTTGCCGCTGGCGGCGAACGTGAAGCTGTAGGGGGTGCCGACGTGCGCCGGGCTGGGCGGCACGCCGCTGGTGAATGCTGGCGCAGCCAGCAGGGCGTGTACATACGCCGCGCCCCGCTGGCTGCCCCCGGCGGCGTTGTATGGCGCGCCGGCCACCACCGTGTCGCCCCCCCAGTTCGTCGCCACGGAGTAGCCCAGCCGGTCATTGTCTGCGCCGTCGCTGGCGGTCAGCTTGGCGGTGAATGCCGCCGTACTCGCCCAGCCGCCGCCGGGCCGGGCGTAGACGTAGGCCGCGCCCCGCTGGCTGCCCCCGGCGGCGTTGCGATACGCGCCGGCCGCCACCGTGCCGCCATCCCCGCTCAGCGCCACGGAGTAGCCCAGCCAGTCACCGTCCGCGCCGTCGCTGGCGGTTAGCTTGGCGGTCTCGGTGGCATCCGCCCAGCCGCCGCCGGGCCGGACGTAGACGTAGGCCGCGCCCTGGGCGCTGCCCCCGGCGGCGGTGTGTGCCGCGCCGGCCACCACCGTGCCGCCATCCCCGCTCCGCGCCACGGAGCCGCC
>JBHLNY010000407.1:0-2543 GCA_048941065.1 Promethearchaeota archaeon | reverse complement strand
CCCAGGCGCTGATCCAGGTCGCCAGACAGGGCCCCACGCCGGGCCACGACCTGACCCCCCGCGAGCGCGAGGTCCTGGCCCTGATGGTCGAGGGGTTGAGCAACCCGGAGATCGCTGAGCGCCTGGTCGTCAGTCGCTCCACCGCCAGGGCTCATGTGAGCAACGTCCTGTCCAAGCTGGGTGTTTCCAACCGTGCGGAGGCGATAGCCTTGGCGTTGCGGCTCAAATTGGTCACCTGACCGGGAAAAAGATTGGACACCTGTCCAATGGCCAGATTCCCCAGACGTCCGATGCGTCTGGGGAGTTTTTGTTTTATGCTGAGTTCAGGATTCGTAGGGGCGACCGCTTCGCGTGCGTCGTCCCTCCCGGACGGACTATTTCGAGAGTGAATTCACAGGAGGAAGCTCATGTACAAGCCCGTTGTCCAAATCATCATCCTGGTCACCCTGGTCGCCCTGGTCAGCGCGTGCGAGCCGGCCGCGACCCCCGCTCTCCCCATGGCCACTGCCGTGCCTGCGCCACCGACGGCGGTGCCGCCGACTATCGCGCCGACCCCGGCGACTGCTGGTAGCCAGGTCATCAACGCCGAGACCGTGGCCCGACTGAAAAGGGTGGCGGATTTCGACCTGCCCGATTCGTTCGTCAACACAATCGTCTTCTCACCGGACAACCGTACCATGATCACCGGCGATCGGAACGGGGAGGTGCTGATCTGGGAGCGCGAGACGTGGGAGAAAATCCCCTATCTGCCGGCCCAGAGCAATCGCGACGCCGACGCGGCAGCCCAGATCTCGTACTATGGCACGCTGGCGCTTTCACCCGACGGGAACGTCATCGTCACCGCCTACGGGGACGATGGCGCGATCACCGGGCGGGATCGAGCGGGCCGGGAGCTGTTCGCCTTTTCATACGGCGCTCGTGTGTACAGCGTGGCCATCTCCCCAACTGGTAAATTTTTGGCCGTGGGTGGTGTGAAAAACAACATCGTCATCTTTGATCTCGAGACCCAGCAGCCAGCGACTGACTTGGTCAGCGACCATGAATACATATCGAATTTGGTTTTCTCTCGCGATGGAAAGACGCTGGCAGTCTGCTATGAGCGGCCGGGGAATGTCATAAAAACCTGGGATACCATCACTTGGCAGGAAACGGCCACGTTTACCCACACCACGGAACGGATCGACTATCACGACATGTTGTTCTCGCCGGACGACACGGAGTTGGTGATCGCCACCATCGAGGATGTCGAGATCAAGTTCTGGGATTTGGCGACTGGACAGATCGTCAGGGAGTTCCCCGAGCATAGCCGGGCGTCCTATCAGATCGCCTTCTCGCCGGATGGCAGCCTGTTGGCCTCCGCCAGCGACGACGGCACGCTGCGGTTATGGGATATGGGAACGGGCGTCAACGTCAAAACGATCCGGGTCGTCCGGGTCAGCCACGAAGCCGGGGCGGTGGCCTTCTCACCGGATGGCACCTTGATCGCCGTCTCCGTGTGGGGCGAAGGCGTGCAGGTGTGGGCCGTAGCGTCCTAGCCCGCAGCGATGCCTGACCTGGCGAGGCGCTGTACTATCAGGAGGCAACATGCTTCAAAGAATCACCATCTTGTTCGCGCTTGCGCTGCTCTTGACTGGCTGTGGGCCGGCTGCAACCCCCGCTCCCTCCACTGCGCCGCCGGCTCCGACGCAGACGCCGGTCCCGGCTGCGGCAACGGCTACCCAGCCGGCCCCCAGTGCCACTCCCGAGGCATCCCCCGGCGATCGCAGAACGTGGGTCAGGACGTTCGAGGGTCCCGACTATGGCGCGTTTTTCGACATCATCCTCACCGAGGATGGAAACGTCCTGGCCGTCGGCGCAACCAATCACCTGCACTTCCCCCCGTACTCGGGAGACGCCCTCTTTATGAAGCTGACCCTGGAAGGCGAGGTGTTGTGGGAGCGGACGTGGGGCGGAGACGGGTACGAGCAGGCGGGTTCCGTTGTGCTGGCCGATGACGGAGGGTACTATGTATTCGGCGAAACGGATTCCTACGGCGCTGGCGACCGGGATTTCTTTCTCCTCAAGATCACCGCGGATGGCGCCGAGGACTGGTTCAAGACGTACGGACGAGGGCGCCGGGAGTGGCCGTACGGGATGCTCCGGCTGTCAAATGGGGACCTGCTGATCCACGGGTTCACGACATCCCTGGCCGGAAGTGGGCGCGATCAGTATGCCGTTCGCGTGAGACCGAATGGCGAGGTCATCTGGGAATACACCGTTGAAATTCCCGGCGAGGAACTGGTGCTCGATGCCCTCGAGACGGCGGAAGGCGATCTCGTCCTGGCCGTAAACGTCGAGGAGGACGGCGAGCTGGTCAAGCTTGACGCCGACGGCAACGTCCTTTGGACGAAGCGCTACGAGCTCGGCGGGTGGCAGTACGCTTCCCAGATCGCCCCGGCCGACGACGGCGGATTCTTCCTGGCCGGGTTCTCGATGAGCGGCCGGCAGGCGGATACGTGGCTCGCCCGCTGCACCGCGACCGGCGAACTGGAGTGGGAGACATC
>JBHLNY010000118.1:0-10022 GCA_048941065.1 Promethearchaeota archaeon | reverse complement strand
GCATTTTCTTTCACTTGAATTCTTCTTTTCAGTAATTCATATGTATTTATTTCGACAAAATCGTTATTTCTCATTGCAAAAGTAGTTTTTTTTACTTGTTCAATAGTAGGGGAAAAAGAAACTAAAATGCCACTAAATTTTAAATAGGTTTTAACTTTATCTACCGCTTTCCAGGGGGTCGCTATATCTAAAATAATAGCGTCTATATCTTTGTGATCATAATTATCTTCCAAGATATCTCCAAATTGTATAGTAATTACATCTTGTAAGTTAGCTCTAATAACATTCTTTTTTGCTCTCTTAAGAGATTTTTCACGTATATCATAGGAATATACATGCCCATTTGGTTTCACAAAATTTCCTAAAATTGTGGTTAAAGCTCCAGAACCACAACCAGCTTCAATAACCACACTCCCAGGACTGATCCCCGAATAAATTATGATTAAACCAGCGTCTTCTGGATAAATAATTTGAGTTTTTCTAGTCATATGAACAATATAATCAGAAGGCAATGGTTTTAAAATATAAAATTTATATCCTTGACTTTCATAAGGTTTTGAGAAAATTACAGACCCATAAACTTTTCCAATAACATCATCAAATTCAATAATGCCTTTATGTGTGTGAAAACTGCCTCCGGGCTCTACCTGAACTAACCATCTTCTTTTCTCATCAAGGACCAAAAAGATTAAATCCTTTTCTTTTACTTTATTTGCGACCATAATATATTTTACTCAAACTTTTCATTTATTTCTATTTATATGTACAAACCATTAATTTTTTACCTTAAACTTTCCTTTATTATAGGCTATTTACAAAAAATATATAAAAAATATTATATTGTCATACATAAATTAATTTATAAAATTCTTTTTTATAAATATTTTTTAATGAACTAATTTATGAGTAAGGATAAAATCAATAATTCTCAAAGCTCTAGATTATCCTTTAGGGACCTCCAACATCAAATTGAAGATTTTAGACAAAAAAGGGATGATTTAAACAAAAAAACAAAGGATTATATTAATAATTTACAAGATCTTGAAACAGAAATCAATACTACTTTAAAGATTGCAAAGGAGAAATATAGAAAAAAAAGAGATTATTGGAATAATAAAGTAAAGAAGTTAAAAGAGAAAAAAATAGAGTATAAAAACTTATTAGATAGGTTAATTGAGGAAAAGAAAGAAATTCAAAAATCTTCTGATGATAATAAAACTTCAAAAAAATTTGTTTCTATTAAACAAATTGAACGTAAAATTGATAATTTGGAAAGAAGAATTGAAACTGAAAATCTTAATATTGCTGAAGAAAACAATATTGTTGATAACATCAGAAAATTAGCAGAAATGAAACAGGAGTTCCTTTCTGAGCAACAAAATAATGATCTGTTTAGAATTGAACGTAAAATTGAAATAGTAAAAATCAATCTAAACAAAATCTATGAGCAATTAAATAAATGGTCCAATAAATCACAAGAAAATCATGCTAAGATGCAGGAATTCTTCCAAAAAGCGAATAATTTGAAAGAGGAAAAAAGAAAAAAGGAGGAAGAGCTAATAGAAAATAAAAAAGCTGCTGATCGTTATCATGAACAATTTCTGAAATTAATGCATCAAAGAAAAAGAATCTCTAAAGGAAAACGGCCTTATTACGCAACTAAAAAACCTATTAAAAAGTATGCTCCTACAAATAAAAAGGATGAATTACTTAAAAAGCTAAAGCAAGATAAGTTAGAACAAGCTTTAGAAAAACAAAAAGCTGGAAAAAAATTAAATCTATATGAAGCAAGGTTAATTTTAGAAAAGTCTAAAGGTTAATATTATATTTGTATGGTTTTTTCCTTAAAATTTGTCCAAAAAGTCTTAATTTATTGTTCTTGTTGGCTATTTTAATTGAAATCGAAATTTAGATCACTATAACTCCCCAAAGAAATATATTTTTCACATAAGATTTAAAAAAATTGTAATTTTATTATAAACCTAAGAGTTCAAATTTAAAAGTAAGGGATTGATCAAAATTGAGTAAGAAAGTGGATAAGATTCGTGATATTTTAATAGAGCATCATGATTGGTTCAAAAACAGTATTCCTTTAATTGCTTCAGAAAATGTCACCAGCCCGGCAGTGGATGAAGCCTGTAACTGTGATTTTAGCCATCGGTATGCTGAAGGATGGAGTGGTCAACGGGTTTATGCAGGATGTCGTTACATCGACCAAGTAGAAGATATCTGTATGGACCTTGCTAAAGAGTACTTTGACTGTATTCATGCTGACGTTCGTCCTGTTTCTGGAGTTGTAGCAAACTTAGTAATGTATAATGCCTTTACATCGGATAATAATGGGAAAATGTGTTGTATGTCGATTGTTCGGGGAGGTCACATTTCACATGGTCCCAGATTTGCTAAGAGTGGGAGAGAAATCTTTGGTACAGCTGGAACTACTAGAGGACTAAATGTAGAATATCTGGCTTTTGATAATGATGAAATGAATCTTGATATCGATGCATCAGCAAAAATTATTAGAGAATTTCAACCCGAATTAGTTTTATTTGGTGGATCAGTATTTTTATTCCCCCATCCAGTTAAAGAACTTAGTAATGTAGCAAAAGAAATTGGTGCTAATGTAGGTTATGATGCTGCTCATGTTGCTGGATTAATTGGTTCTGGATATTTTCAAGATCCTTTAAGAGAAGGAGCAGATGCGATGTCTATGAGCACACACAAAACACTTCCTGGACCTCAACATGGAGCTCTTGTATCAAATAGAGAAGATTTAATAGAGACATTTAGATCATGTGCTTTTCCAGCTTTATTATCTAATCATCATCTGCATAATGTTGCAGGTTTAGCCATAGCATTATCTGAAATGCTGGAATTTGGGAAAGAATACCATAAAAATGTAATCGAAAATGCTAAAGCTTTAGGAGCTGCTTTACATGAGAGAGGATTAAAAGTATTAATGGAACATAAAGGTTATACGCAATCTCATCAAATTGTTGTTGATATCACCGATTTTGAGAAAACAATTGGCTTAGGTGGAGATGTTGAGAAAATATTAGAAGAAGCTAATATTATACTCAATCGGAATCTCTTACCTTACGATATTTCACAAGGTAGACATTACCAAAATCCAGGAGGTTTAAGAATAGGAACCAGTGAAATTACTCGATTAGGTATGGGTAAAGGGGATATGGTAGACATTGCTGAATTGATTAAAAAGGTAATCGTTGATAAAAAGGACCCTAAAAAAGTACGAGACGATGTAGCGGAATTTAGAAAAGAATTCCAAGAGATCAAATATTGCTTTCAAACTTCTAATGAAGCATATGAATATTTCAAGCTTTATTAAATCTTTTTATCTTAATTTTTTTAAAGGTGAACAATAAAACTTATCTTAAAAGTTATATTTAAAAACCTAATTAATAAAGCCTGTATTTAACATAAATTATGAATATTGAAGTTCTTGAAAAAAGTGATCATAAATTAACTTTTGTAATTGAAGGAATATCAGTTGAAATGGCTAATGCCATTAGAAGGATTATATTATCTGAGATACCAGTAATGGCTATAGATGAGGTAATCATATTAAAGAATGATTCTCCTCTTTATGATGAGATAATAGCTCATCGATTAGGCTTAATCCCCTTAAAAACTGATTTGAAAGCATATAAACTGCCTCTAGATTGTGATTGTGGAGGTTTTGGCTGTCCATTATGTCAAGTATCTTTAACTTGCGAAGTAACTAATACTACGAATATGCCCTTAGAGATATATTCTGGTGCATTGAAATCAAATGATCCTAAAATAGTTCCTGTGGATCCAAACATTCCAATAGTAAAAATTGATAAAAATGATAAAGTTATAATAGAAGCATACGCAATCTTAGGTACAGCTAAAGATCATGTAAAGTGGCAAAGCGTGTCAAACATTTTTTACCGTTTTTACCCGATTATTGATTTTGATGATACTAAATGTGCAAAATGTTCTGATAAATGTGTTGTATCCAGAATGTGCCCTGAGAGATTATATGACTTCTCAAGTAAAAAAAAGCCTATATTAGAAGAAGATTACTGGAAAACTTGCACATTATGCAATTCTTGTCAACAAGTTTGTCCAGAAAAAGCCATAAAAATAAGTTGGAGGGACAATACTTACATTTTTTCAATAGAAAGTGATGGTGTTTTAGACTTTGATACTTTGATTCAAAAAACCTTTGAACTTTTTTTAGAAAAAATTGATGAATTTATTGAAAAACTCGGTGAAATTGAAATAGAATCGTAATGTATGAAAAATTTATTAAAATGTTGAGAATTTTAAATATCATATTTCAACCAATTAGAATAAAAGTGTTATAATTCTTATGTCTCATAAAATTACAGGTCCTTCAAATTATTATCATAGGAAACTAATAAGAGATTTATGGAAGACTAAAATTAAAATTTGGAAAGTAATCTCCAAAAAGTTAAGTGGTCCTAGACAAAATAGGGTTAAAGCGAATTTATATCGTATTAATAAAAAAACAAAAAAGAATGATGTTATAGTTGTTCCAGGAAAAATTTTGGGGATAGGTGATTTGGATCATAGTTTAACAATTGCTTGTCTAGAATATTCAAATTCAGCTAAAAGGAAAATAGAAGCTTCAGGAAGCAAGCTCTTGTCGATTGAAGATTTATTTGAACAGAATCCAAAAGGAACAGGTGTAAAAATCTTTTATTAACAATATTAAAATTAATTAGATTAGGTGTTTAAACCATGATTATAGATTATCAATTAGTAGATGCTAAGAACAAAATTCTAGGAAGATTTTGTAGTCAAGTAGCCAAGAAAGCATTATTAGGTGAATATATAGTAATTATTAATGCTAAAGACGCTATAATAAGTGGTAATAAAAAAGACATTCAAGAGAAGTATTTAGCTAAACTTAATATTAGTACAGCTACAAATCCGCTAAGAGGACCCTTTTGGCCAAGACGACCGGATAATTTTATGAGAAATGTTATAAAAAAGATGCTTCCAAGAAAAAAGATACGCGGGAAGGAAGCTCTCAAAAGAATTCATGTTTATATTTCAGATATACCAGAACGTTTTAAAAAAAAATATCAAAAATTAACTCCTAACGAAATTTATTATGCGGATAAAAAACGTTTGTCATATTATAATAAATATATAACATTAGAAACCTTATGTCATCGAATTGGTTGGAATAAGCAAGTTGTTGAGGTTTAATAATTATGTCAATGAAAGTAATCCAATCATCAGGAAAAAGAAAAACTGCTATAGCAAGAGCCGTTCTAAGACACCCGGCAAAAGGACAAGTTAAAATTAATAATATACCGTTAGATTTATATGATCCAGAGATAGGGAGATTAAGAATTCAAGAAGTATTAGAAATAGCAAGCCATCCAAAATTGGAAAAGTGTGATATCAATATTAAAGTAAAGGGTGGCGGCATGATGAGCCAAACTGATGCTGTACGTATAGCTATTGCTAAAGCTATTAATAAATTCTTAGGGACTAAAACAATAGAAAGAATATTTAGAGAATATGATGATTCTTTATTAAGTGGAGATTCGAGAAGAATTGAACCAAAAAAATTTGGTGGGAAAAAAGCTAGAAAAAGAAGGCAAAAATCTTTTCGATAAAATACTATATTTTTATTATTATTTAGCTAAAATTAACACCTAATTTTCTTAAGTCATTAATGAAATTGGGGTAAGAATCTCTAACTATCTCAATATTTTTAATTTCTGATGGTGAATCAGCATATAAAGAGGCAATAACACATGCCATTGCTATTCTATGATCTTTTTCATGATCTATAATTGAACCCTTTAAGTTATTGCAATGATGTATTACTAATTTATTTTGTTCTTCTTCAACTTTCACTCCCATTTTGCTTAATTCTCTGGCTATTATAGAGAGCCTATCACTTTCTTTTAAACGAACATTTGAGGCATTAAAAAGAACAGTTTTACCATTGGCAAATGCTCCTATAACAGATAAAATGGGGAATAAGTCAGGTATTTCTTGACAATCTACTTCTATACCTTTTAGGGGGTACTTTTTAATATCCCCATCAATGATGATTTGATTTCTTTCCTTATCAATTTTTATATTTGCTCCCATTTTATTTAAGATTTCAATAATTTTTTTATCTCCTTGAGGATTTTGTATGTTTAAGTTATTAATTATAACATGAGATGGATTACGTGATAGTACTGTTGCTGCAATAATAAATGCTGCTGAAGAAAAATCTCCCGGAATCTTAAATACTTGAGATCTATATTTTTGTCTACAAATAACGGTAAATCTTCTATTCTTTATATCTTCTTGAATATTAATTCCAAAAGCATTTAAAACATCAAGAGTAATCTGAACATAAGGATAAGAAACTAAGGGAGTAGTTAGTTCTATTTCAATATAGTCTTTTTTTTTACAATTTAATAATGGGCATACAATCAATAAAGCAGTAATAAATTGAGAACTTATATCTCCACGAATTTTAATCGATTGACATCGTTGCTTTTCTCGTTTTATTTGTATTTGATTTTCTAATACTTTGAAATTTCCTCCTAAACTCTTTAAAGCAGTGAGAAGTGGAAGAATAGGCCTCTTCAGTTTTATAAAGTCTCCTGTTAGTGAAAGTCCGCTTTCTATTATTAAGCTTAAAGCACTAAAAACTCTTACAGAAGTTCCAGAATTTCCACAATCAATTGGTTCCTTTACAGGTCTTAAAGATGCACTGACTCTCTCAACTGCATATGAATTGTCATTTACTCTTAAGATTTTTACACCTAGTAATTTTAAAATATTTATAGTTATTTCTATATCTCCAGTTGTTAAGGGATCTTTGATAATTGAAATGCCATCAGCAAGACTAGCTGCTATAAAAGCTCTATGAGAATAGCTCTTTGAACTAGGTGCTGTGATTTCACCTTGTATATTATTTGTTATTGGATTAATTATTAAGTCCATTAAGTGATAAATAGAAAGTTATAGATATAATATTAATTAATATTATTGTAGTAATTATTAAATAAATAAAAGGGGGAATTAACTTGGGAGATAATAGTTTTGGTGAACGTTTTAAAATAACATCATTTGGAGAGAGCCATGGAGAGTTAGTAGGCATTATCGTAGATGGTGTGCCAGCTGGTTTAGATTTTGATCTCAATTCTATACAAAAGGAATTGAATATGAGAAAACCAGGGCAATCTGTTTTAACTACTCCCCGTTTAGAGATAGATAAAGCTAAAGTTTTATCCGGAATTTTGAATGAAAAAACAACTGGTGCACCTATTTGTCTAATTATTGAAAATAGAGATAAAGATTCTTCTAAATATATTAATTATAAAAAGTTTTTAAGACCATCTCATGTAGATTTTACCATATTAAAAAAATATGGAGGTTATGCAGATTTTAGAGGTTCTGGACGATTTTCTGGAAGAATCACAGCAGGATTTGTTATGGCTGGTGCGATTGCAAAACAAATTTTAAGAAAATTTGGTGTTACTATTTTTGCTTTTACAAAAAGTATTGGTGAAATTGTAGATAATAAGGTTTATCATATTGATAATTATGATAAATTTATTGATCTGAGAGAGAAGTCAAATGTTAGAGCTCTCAATATTGAAAAATCGAAGTTAATGGAGGAATTAATCAAAAAAGTTAAATCTCAAAAAGATTCAATTGGTGGAACAATAAAGTGTATTGTAAATAATTTTCCAGTAGGTATAGGTGGACCAATTTTTAATAGTATTGAATCAAAACTAAGTCATTCTATTTTTTCTATACCAGGAATTAAAGGTTTAGAATTTGGAGCTGGCTTTAAGGCCACAAGGATGAAAGGATCTGAACACAACGATCCATGGATTATTAAAGAAGGAAAAATTCAAACTATAAAAAATGATTCTGGTGGAATTATTGGAGGGATTTCTACTGGCATGCCAATTGAATTTACAGTCGCAGTTAAACCTACCTCTACAATAAGCATCCCTCAAAAAACAGTAAATATAGAAACGATGGAGAATATAGAATTTGAATTTCATGGAAGACATGACCCTTGTATAGTACCAAGAGTTATACCAGTAGTTGAAGGTATGACTGCTATTGTTCTTATCGACTTTTTGCTAGTTGAAGGTATAATTCCTACTGTTTTTGAACCTTAAGATAAGACTAAAGTATAAATGAATAAAGAGTAATTAAAAATTTCAATTATTTATTTAAATTCAAACAATAAATACTATTAATTAGATATGATAAATATATCTTAAAGAATTAGAAACTATGTCATCTAAAGAGAATTTTATTGAACAGATTATAAGGATCATTGATAGATGGTCATTTGAAGAATGCGCCTTCTGCGATGGTGGAACAATGATTTCATTAGAAGGCATGCTAGACTATAAATGTAATAAATGTGGGAAATCTATGAGTCCAATTACATATTTAGGAGAAATTGCTAAAGCCGTATTTAATTACAGAGAACAGCAGGATTATCAAAGTGAAGAATAAGATGATAATAATCTCGTTATTTATCTTAAATTGCATCTGATTTTTAATTTTCCATAACTATTTTGATGTCTTAATATTTATCAATTTAATTAAAAATTAAATAATTTAAATATGAGTTTATAATGGAAAAACCTGTTACTGCTGTATTGTTAGGAGCAGGTAGAAAAGGCTTACTATCTTATGGAAATTATGCCTTAAACAATAAAAAAAAATTAAAATTTGTAGCTGTAGCAGAACCTATTCAAGCAAGACGAGAAAAATTTGCAAAATTACACGGTATTCCTTCGAGTAAATGTTATGAAACATGGGAAGATTTACTTGATGAGAGCAAATTAGCCGATGTTGCTTTCATTTGTACTCAAGATCAAATGCATACAGAGCCGACATTATTGGCACTAGAAAAAGGGTATAATGTGCTTTTGGAGAAACCAATGGCTCACACTTTGAATGATTGTGTCAAAATAGTAAATAAAGTAGAAGAAACTGGAAGAATTTTAGGGGTAGGACATATTTTAAGATACACTCCTTTTTTTTCAACAATTAATAAGATAATCCAAAAGGGTTTACTTGGAGATATTATAAATATTACACATAGAGAAAATGTTATGTGGTATCATTATGCTCATAGTTACATTCGAGGTCCATGGGCTAATGTAGAGAAATCTTCACCAATAATTCTAGCAAAGTGTTGCCATGATTTTGATCTACTTTTTTGGATAGTTGGTTCACTTCCTAAAAAAATAAGTTCTTTTGGAAGCTTAATGCATTTCAGGCCAGAAAAAGCTCCAAAAGGAGCACCTAAGTACTGCTTAGATGGATGCCCCGCAAAAGAAACATGTTTATATTATGCCCCTAGAATTTATATTGATATTCTTCCGATAACTCAAATAATGGAAAAAAGTGAAAATCGATTTTTGAAAATATTAGGAAAACTAAGAAAAAATCACGTTAAGTTCTTAACGCATATTTCTAAAATCGTAACCCCATTAAAAAGTTTGAGATATTATCAAGATTTTCCAATATACTATTTATATATGGGGCAGAAAGAAGATTATACTGATGAAGCAAAAGCTAAAATATTAAAAACTAGCTCATATGGTAGGTGCGTATATCATTCTGATAACAATGTAGTTGACCACCAAGTTGTAAATATTGAATTTGAAAATGGAGTCACAGCTAATCTAACAATGCATGGTTTCAGTGAACGCGAGGGTCGGATAATAAGAATTGATGGAACAAAAGCAACATTAGTAGGAGAGTATCATGTAAGTAGCCAAAAAATTATGTTGTATAATCATTTTTCGGGAAAAGAGAGCCTTATCTATAAACAAAAACTTAGAATGAAAGCGAGAGAGTATGATGAAGGAGATTTTGGATTAGTAGATGCTTTTATTGAATCAATTGTCCAGAAAACTGTATCTCAACCTTTAACTAATGCAAGGGCTTCACTTGAAAGTCATTTAATGGCTTTTGCTGCAAATCAATCTAGGTTAAACACAACTATAGTT
>JBHLNY010000406.1:0-2544 GCA_048941065.1 Promethearchaeota archaeon | reverse complement strand
CGACGTGAAACACACCTTGCGGGTGGCTGCGGTCATTGGCCGCCAATTCCCGGTCAAGGTGCTGGAACAAGTGCTGGGAGTGGAAGAGCCGGGGGGGAGGCTCATCAGCATCCTCAGTACCCTGGAATCTGCCGACCTGATCCTTGTGGCTCAGGTAGTGCCAGAGCTGGTATATCGCTTCCAGCATGCACTGGTGCGCGAGGTGGCCTATGGTTCGCTGTTGAAAGCCGATCAGCAGCGGTTACACCGGACAGTAGGCGAGACGCTGGAACGTCTGTATCCCGACCGACTCTCTTCACGGGAACTGGCTCCGAGGCTCGGCCAGCACTTCTACGCGGCCGGCGACGACGCGCGCGCGCTCAAGTACTACACCCTGGCCGGCGACGCGGCGTTGTTGTCCTGTGCCAATCAGGAGGCTGAAAACCGTTATCGCAAGGCACTGAAACTGGTCCGTTCGGAAACCGAACGAGCCCCCCTGCTGTCTGGGCTGGGCCAGGCACTGTATTGGCAAAGCCGCTTCGCAGAGGCCATCCAGGTCTGGTGCGAGGGGATCGATCTGTACCGGACCCTGGGCCCTGAGGGCAGCGATGGCGTGGCCCGGTTGTATGCCCGCTCAGCCCGCGCTGCCTGGAGTGGCGGCGACACGCCAGAGAGCTTGAGACTGTGCCAGGAGGGGATGGCGGCACTCGCCAGCGCGCCGGCGAGCCCGGGCCTGGCGCTCTTGCTGCACGAGACCGCCCGCGCCTACCTCTTCAACGGCTTGCCGGGTGAAGCCCGCCCGCTTTGCCAACAGGCACTGGAAATGGCCGAGCACCTGGGGATCGTGGAAGTGCAGGCCGAGGCCCTGGCGACGTTGGGACTACTGTCCGACCAACCGCCCGAGGTGGCCTTGGCCGTGTTGACCCAGGCACTGGAGTTGGCCGAGTCAGCAGGGTTGCTGAGTCAGGCCGCCCGGGCCCACGTTAACCTGGCCTCACTCCTATCAACCACCCTGCCAGATTTTCGGGCTGCGCACGGCCATTATCAACGGGCGGCGGAGTTACACCGGCTGCGGGGGAACACGGCGGGTGAACTCTTCGCCCGGGGCGGTATGACCAGCGTGTCGCTTTTGTTAGGTGACTTTGAGGAGGCGGAAGCAACACTCCCGATGCTTCGTCAACTGCTAGACCAAGTCGCCGATCCCGGCCCAGCAGTGTTTCATATTCGCGACATCGAAGCGTTGCTCCTGCGGTACCAGGGTGAGTTGGCGATGGCCGCCCGACTGCTGCGGGCTTTACAGACCGAGGAGCGTCATCGCGGCAACCTTCAGAACCTGATCGACGTGAACAACCAACTGGCCGAGGTCCTGCTGGAGCCCTACGTTCTGTCGGGGAGTGTCGAGGTCGATGATGACTCGCATCCCGCTCGGCAGGGGTGGGAGGTAGCGGAAGCTGCATTGGAGGAAGCGGAAGCTGCGCTGGTAGAAGCCATAGCGATCTGCGATCGCTGGTCGACGGGCAGGGTCTGGCCCCGCTGTCTGCTGAGCATGGTGCGTACCTGCCAGGGGCGGTTCGAAGACGCCCACCGCCTGCTGGCCGAGGCACGAGAGGTGGTCAACTCACCACCCACCGCGTTCGACGAGGTACGCCTGTCGTTGGCCGAAGCCCGGCTGACTGCTGCTGAGGAGCGCTGGCCGGAGGCCCTGGCAGCCTTTGAAGCTGCGGCTGGGATCTATGCCCGGCTGGGGTTGCGCTGGTGGCGGGCGCGCATGCTCCAGGAGTGGGCTGAGGTGCACTTTTCGCGCCGGGAACCTACCGACCTGGAGCGGGCGCAGGTGTTGTTCCGCGAGGCGCTGGCGACGTTTGAGGAACTGGGCATCTCCCGCTACGCGGCGCTGGTGGCGGACCGGTTGCCGACCTTGCGGGCTGCAACCTACGCCCAGGCCCTGGCCCACCAGAAAGCCGCGCAGGAGTTGGCCGTAGCCGGGAGAATCCAGGAGAGCTTCTTGCCCGCGGAACCGCCGCGCGTTCCCGGCTGGCAACTGACGGCGACACTGGAGCCGGCCAGGGAGACCTCCGGCGATTTCTACGACTTCATCCCGCTGCCCAACGGGCGATTGGGGATCGTGATCGCGGATGTGGCCGACAAGGGAGCCGGGGCCGCCTTGTACATGACCCTGAGTCGCACCCTCATCCGCACCTACGCCGCCGAATATGACACGCAGCCGGAACTGGTACTCGGGGCCGTCAATCGCCGGATCCTGGGGGACACCCAGGCGGACCTGTTTGTGACCGTCTTTTACGGCATTCTCGATCCGGCCACCGGCCGGTTGACGTATAGCAACGCCGGCCATAACCCGCCGATTCTCCTCCGCGCCCGAGATGGCGCTGCGATGCCCACGCTACGCAAAACAGGTACACCCCTGGGAATCTGGGCCGAGTTGACCTGGGGACAGCAGATGGTTCAGCTTGCGCCGGGCGACTCGCTGGTGCTGTATACCGACGGCGTCACCGATGCGGAGAATGAGGAGGTGGTGTTTTTTGGCCCGGAGAGATTGCTGGCGGT
>JBHLNY010000117.1:0-10052 GCA_048941065.1 Promethearchaeota archaeon | reverse complement strand
GGTAAAAAGAAAAAACTCCAATTATATGGTTTTGAATTAGAGGATTATGCCGATAAATTGAGATTAGCAAGAGGATTTGCCACAGGCATTGTATGTACTTCTCAAGGTGCCGCTAATTTATACATCTTGAGTGATAATATCATTTTTAAAGAAGAAGAACTTTCTGAATTATATATTGATGAGGATAATTTATCAATTATTGAATTGGGGATACAAAGAAAATTATTATTTCCAATTAGTTGGTTTAGAATTGACATAGGGCTTAGCTCATTAAAAACATTAGAACTTTGGAATGATATAAAAGAAGATTCTAAGCTTAAGAAAGCCTTAGAATATTATGATAGATATATAACAGGATTAGTTTATAAGAAGTTCCAACTTATAGCATCAACAGAAAAAATAGGAAGAGATATTGATGATGATTTCTATAATATGACACCTATAGAAAGAAAGAAAGCATTAAAAGATATGGCAGATGCGATAAAGAAATTAACTGAAGAATATAAAAAATAAGAAATTTTTACTCTTTTAAGATCCTTGGTGCTTTAAAATATCCATCTTTTTTATGCTGAGCGTTTTTAGTTGCTTCTTCATTTTTAAGAGAATCCCGAGGAATGTCTTCTCTAAAAACATTTTGTAACCCATCAATTGGGTGGGTAGTCGGTTCAATATTACTTGTATCTAAATCATTTAATTTCTTAAAATAAGTAAGAATATCATTTAATTGCTTTGCTAATTTTTCTTTTTCCTCAACTTTTAAATCTAATAAAGCCAATTTTGCTAAATAATCAATGGTTTCTTTAGAGAGATCTTTTTTTTCAGACATCTAAACTCTTTTCATTTGAATATACTTAGTATATTTTAATCCATCATTCTTTATTATTTTTAGTTTTATGGATAATTATGATTCCTTTATAGAATTAATAATGCAATTAAAATAGGAAAAAGTTAGAAATGGATTCGAAAATTCTATATTATATAATAAAAAGAATTATTTAGAATAATTTTTTACAATAATTATGACAGATAAAGAGGACCTAAGATTAGAAATTCCTACTCATGCTTACATTTCCCTTGCCAGAAGGGGGATGGAGGAGATCTCCTTGGATCAATGTTTTTTAGAAAATTGTGATAATCAGGATGTTAATTTGTTGGAACCCTTTAAGAAAGAAGAATTTGAAGATGATTTAAAGCATACTAAAAAGATATATATCAAATGTAAGAAATGTAATGGTAATTTTATTCTAAAATTTGAGACGATAAAAAAAATAGCAAAATCGACTAAATCGAAAGAAGAAAAACCCTTATCAATGGGATTAGTATCTGCTCTTGATGAAAATGGTAAAAATTTGGGACATATAGGGTATTTTTAAACATAAATCATTAAACTAAAATATCGGGTTATTTACTTTTTCTTCCTTTATCTTTCAGCTTTTATCATTGAACAAATTAGGTAATTATTATATATAATCTTTTAATTATAGGAAGATAATTTCTTTTCCTCACTTGATTTATACATTTTCTATTTAAGCAATATTTTTTTATAATACCTTTAGTTTTAATGCTTTTTCCTTTGTTCGAACTTCGTTGATAATTCGTGGGTAGAAACTAATAATAGATTATTTACTGAATTAAATTTAGAAAAGTAAATAGAGGTATAAAGTAAATGAGCGGTTTAGGTTTGAAATGGAAAAAAGTCTTGCTAATAATGCCCAATTATCGTATGAGAGAAGCTAATCGGTTTATTCAGAGAATTTATCCGCCAATTGGTTTAATGTATATTGCGAGTTATTTAAGTGATTTAAATGTAGAAATAAAAATTATTGATGCGAAAAATGAAAATTTAAATACCAAAGAATTAAAAGACAAAATTAAGGAGTTTAATCCCGATATTGTTGGGATCTCAGTTTTAGTATGCTCTTCTATTAAAACATGTAATGATATAGCAAAAATGGTTAAAAAGTTAAATAAAGAGAGTATTGTAGTTTTTGGAGGGCGCCAACCATCAATGATGCCAGAAAAAGCATTAGAATTAGAGGAGGTTGATATTATCGTTAGAGGAGAAGGAGAATTAACCTTCAGAGAACTAATAATTAAAGGTTCTCCTGAAAATGTTAAAGGTATCTCTTATAAATCCAATGGGAATATAATTCATAATCCTGAGAGAGAATTGATGAAAAATCTAAATGATCTTAGGTGTCCAGCAAGAAATTTAATAGGAAAAAATAAATACACGTTGTTAGGAATGAAAATCGATACTATCCAAACATCACGAGGATGTCCACACCGATGTAGATTTTGCACTACTCCTATTGCTAATAATGGTTCATGGAGACCTAGACCTGTTGATAGTATAATAACTGAATTAAAGATGATTTCACAAAATAGGAAAATTACAGATATCATAATTCTAGATGATAATTTTACTGCTAACATAAAAAGAGTTGAAAACTTATGTTCAAGGATTATTGAAGGCAAAAATAAGGGAGAATTAAATGATTTTAAATTTTATGCACAAATTCGAGTAGATTCAATTTTAAAAGCTCCTCAAATGATAAAAAAGATGAGTGAGGCGGGATTTTGGTCTGTATTAATTGGCATAGAATCTGTTAATGATGAGACCCTAAAAAATATGAAAAAAAGAATGACATTTAATGAAGTATTAAAAGCTATCCAAATATTGCATTTCTACAATATTAGTGTATTCGGAAGTGTGATAATTGGTTTTGACCTAACGGCAACCGAGGAAGATATAATTAAGGAAATCAATTATATGAAAAAAATAGATGTGGATATTTTAGTCCTTAATTTATTGACGCCTTATCCCGGAACACCTATCTATAACGAATTAGAAGAAAAGGATCTTATTATAACTAAAGACTGGAATAATTATACTCCATTTAAACCTGTATATCGAACATCTAAATTAAGTTCGAAGAAATTACAGGAGCTTCTACAATATGCCTTTAAACATCATGCTTATCATAAGAGATGTACAGGATTTGTATCAAGAATTATTAAAACTAGAGGATTTACTTTTGTATTTAACCCCAAAAGAATTATTTCGACTATTTTCGCTTTATTGAAAGCAAATCTTTCATTAAATAAATTTTTTAATTGAAAATATTGATATAAAGATTCATACTGTTTATTTTATTAATTTATTAAAGAAAAAAAATTAAATAATCGAACTGCTTTTTATTTAATATTGAAAATCTTAAGAGATTAATCTATATGTCGACAAATTTAGGAGAAGAAAACCAATTAAGGAAAAAGGTTTGGAAAATCATCAATCTAATTCAAGCGAATCAATTATTTGTACATTATAAGGATTTAACGATAAAGCATCTTGATGAGAAAAGCAAAAAAGTAAAAACTCAAGTTTTACCGGAAATATTATCTCTATGTGTATTGAATGCAATAGTGCCTAATTCTGCGATGTTATTAATTGGTGGTCATGGTGGAGGTAAAACGACTCTGGTAAAATTATTAGGAAGAATGTTTACTGCCTATTCTCTTAATGAAATCGAGAACTCGATTATAAGAGGTCATCCTCAATTAACTGAAGAGAAACTTATAGGTACATTAAAACTTGGGAAGTTAATGAAAGAAGGAGAGGAAGAGGTTGTATGGCGCCAATTTGTGACAAACTTCTGGAAAATTATAGATGAAGTAAACCGCCTTACCCCCTATGCGCAAGATATATTGCTTTCTCTACTTGCGGAAGGCACTGTCAAATATTATGACTCTATTACAACAGTTAATAAATTTTGTTTATTTTCTACGATAAATCCGCATGATATTGGAACATTTGAATTATCACAGCCCTTCTTAGATAGATTTGGTATATCTGTTCCCATTTCTATGCCTGCGAGTCATGATCTGCAATTAATTTTATCAGGTAAAGATGAGAAATATAGTGGATGGGACGAACTCACTCAAGTACCTAAAGTTTTAAATATCGATGATCTTATGGAAATTTGGTATTATGTAAATAGATTGCCCTTCTCTTCTGATGTCAACAATTATATACATGCTATAATTAGAGAATTTACATTATGTGCTAGAGTAGATAAGGGTAATACTGAAGATCTTAAACCAAGTACAGGTTTATGCTCAGGATGTCATTTCAACACTGTTCAGAATATTTGTAATAAGATAGATTCGATCTTGAGTGTTAGAGTAGCTAAAGATCTCCTTCGATATTCAAAAGCAGCTGCATGGTTATTAAATTTATCTATAGTTGACATTAATATTGTTAATACTATTGCTCCGTATGTTGTTTCCCATAGAGTAAAGTATGTGAAAAGGGAGTTAGATAAATCTCCCTATTATGGAAACAAATTTGAATTCTCTAGAAATATTTTAAATATGATTCAAAAGCGATATAAGCAGCGTGAAATCTGTTATCAAATTACTGAAAGATTTCGTAAGGGAAATCCTAAAGAAAATGATCTGACTGAATTGAAAAAATTTGAGAAAAATGATTTGATTGTTAAATATGATTTAGTTCCATTTGTTAATTTAGTTACTAATAAAATGTATCCTCCTCTTGCTCAACAAATTGATGGTGCTGCTAGAAAAGGAGAGATCAATAAACTTGCGGAGATTAAAAAAGATCTTATGGAAAATATTGATTTTCCGAATAGAGGGGATTTAATTGAATGGTGTAATAGAGAACTATATAAACAAACTGTTACGGATTATGTAATCAAATATTCTTACTGGAAAGAAATATGGGCTGATATTGCAGCAGAATTTTCGAATTTAGATCAACCTTTAAGAGAAGCTTTTAGCCAAAGACAAACAAAACAGATAAGAACAGAAGATCTATTAATTGAAATTAATGTTACAGGAACTAAAGAAGATTCACTCGTAAATATTCAAATTTCAGGAGGATCAGATGCTTTAAAATTAAGGGGCATTTTAGATGATTTAAATTACATTCAGAAACAGAAATAAATAGAAAAAAATTATGCCTAAATCAAAACATAGTAAAACTAAACTTATAAAAAAAGAACTAATAGCAAAAGAAGAGAAAATTGTTGAATTAGCTAAAATTGCTTGGAGTAAAGCCCTTGCTGAATTTTTTTTTCCACCTTTAAATGAACCTAATTATGTATTTGATTACACTCATTTAGAAGGCTTTTATATTGATCCTGAGCACAAATGGCAAATTACAATGAATCTTGCTAATACACCATTATTCAAAGATGACCAAGAATACATTGATTACTTCTATATTATTTGCCTCCATGAAGTTTCACATTATCAAATTATTCCATATGATGGTCTTATTCATGCTAAATTGCTCAGAGCTGCAATGTCACATGTTAACCAAAATTTTGCACCTATAATTGTAAACATTTTTGCGGATCTAATAATTGATACGAACTTATATAAAAAATATCCTAGTCTTATAATGTGGGAACTAAAAGTCACTTATGAGCATATCATTAGTAGAGAATCAATGAGTAACTTTACAAAATTTTTATTTCGAGCTTATGAAAGAATGTGGGATGTTGAAATCTTAAAAGATGATACGCTTAAAGAAATGGATTCCTTAGCAGAAAAAGTTATTAAAGTCATTTTGAAAAATCCCGAGGATGAATCAACATGGGAGAAAAAGGTAAGCACAATTGCTAAATATCTAAATGCTTTAATTCAAGATACTTTTACTTTAATTGGAACCGGTGGCATGCGTGATAAAGCAAAAGAAAAGAGAAAAAGTCCCGGTGGGGCATTTATAGAAATACCTAAGGACGTTTTAGAAGTTATGGATAATCCTTTGGATAATAAAAATTCAGATAAATTAAAAGAAGGGAATGAGGATGAATTAAGGCAGAAAGCAGAAGAATTTGCAAAAGAAATCCCTTATTCTGAATTTGGAGGTCCAGCTAGACAAGCGGGTATTTTGGTTGATGCTAGTCCATTAGCTACATGGTATCGAGGTTTAGCTAAAAATTTAATAGAAATAAAGATATTTGAAGAAAGACCTGGAGGACAATTGCCTATTTATCCCGAAGTATGGCGATTTGGTGACAAAATAGAAGAATTAGATATTGTACAAACTCTTTTAACTAGTCCTGTAATAATACCAAATATAACTACAAGAAAATGGTCTTTTAGAGAAGGACCAGGTCATCTTGTAGAAAAACAAATTCCTGATTTATTAATTGTTTTAGATTCTTCTGGCTCAATGGGTTGGAAGTATACATCAAGATCAGTTCGAGGAAGAGGTCCATATCATATTGCATTAGTTGCTTCGTTTGCTTCACTTCATTATGCAGCAAATAAGGGAGCAAAATTTAGTGTTATTAACTTTTCAAATAAAGCAGATATTTGTAACTGGACATCAAACTTTCAAAATGCGGAGAATACCCTTTTAAGATATCAAGGAGGAGGAACTGTTTTACCACTAAAAGAAATAGTAAATCAATGTAAAAAGGCTGAGAAAAGCGTTCTAATATTTCTGATAACTGATTTTGGAATATATAATTGGAGTAAAGCAAAAAAAATAATGGTGAATTTAACCGAAAATCACAAAATTGTTGGATTTTTTATTGGTTCTACCAAGATCCCTGAAAATAAGTTTAAAGACTTACTCGATAAAGTTACCTTTTATGGAATAAGAGATATTAAAGATTTAATCGATTTAGTAATAAAGGAGGTAAAGAGATACTATTCTTAGTTTAAAAGATTTTGATTGGAAATTAGTTAGATTATTTATAATTTCATAAAAAAATTAAAAAAAAGAGTGTACTTATTCTTAAAACAAATCTTATTTATTTTATTCTTCTCGAAGTGCTTTTTTCAATACTTTTCCTACAAGTGTTAATGGAAGTTCTTCACGGAATTCCCAAATCTTTGGAACTTCATATTTGGATAAATTTTCTTCAGCATATTTCTTAATGCTTTCTTTAACATCTTCAGTGGCAGAAACACCCTCTTTTAATTGTATAACTGCTTTAACAATTTCGGCACCCGGTCTATCTGGATTAGGAACTCCAATTATAGCGAGGATACCTATATCGGGATGCTTTGTCATAACTTCTTCAACATGAACACTATAAACCTTAAATCCGCTCACTATAAGCATATCTTTAGTACGATCTACTATCTTTAGATAACCATCATCATCAAAAACACCAACATCACCTGTGTGAACATAACCATCTTTGTCAAATGTAGCAGCGGTAGCTTCAGGTTTATTATGATATTGTTTAACTACTTGAGGTCCTTTTATCAAAATCTCTCCTGGTGTGCCAATTTCTTTTACTTCTTTTCCCGATTCTGTATCGATCAGCTTAATATCAGTATCTGGTAAAGGAAGTCCTACAGTTCCAATTTTTTTTTCTCCAAACATTGGATTAGAGGTTGCTAAGGGAGAAGTTTCAGTCATTCCATAAACCTCAACGAATTTATTCTCAGAATGAAATTGTTTCTCGAAATTCTTTATTGCCTCAGGTGGAAAAGGGGCAGCACCACTTACATATACTTCTATATTGTCTAACGTTTCTGGTGGAATTTTTTTGGACTTTTTATTGTTCTGGACCATTAAAAATAAAGTAGGGACATTTCCAAAAGCGCTTGGTTTCTTATCGATAATTTCTTTTATTATGTGAGTTGTATCTCTTGGATCAGCAATTAGGATTTGTGCACCTCCTAAATAATTCAGAAATAATCCTATGAAGTATCCTGCGATATGAAAGAAAGGAAAAGCTGAAAGAACTATTTCTTTACCTTTTTTTCTTTTAAGCCACACATCAAATTGGTGCAAATTTGAGACCAAATTTGAATGAGTAACTTCTGTTCCTTTTGGGAGCCCTGTTGTTCCTCCTGTATATTGTATCAATGCTAAATCTTTTTTCTGATCTATATCCACTTTTTTTAGATCGATCTTAATATCAATTGCTTCAAGAAACGGAACAACTTTTTTTCCTGGCCATGGTTTGATTTCTTGTTTTCTCAGAACCTCTTTAATTCTTTTTGCAATAAACATTTTAATTGCTGAAAATCCCATAAATTCTCCAAGATTAGTAGGAATAATAACCTTGAGATTTGGTAAATTATCAAGAATCTGTGGAAATCTTTTTGCATAAAGAATATCCATAGTAACTAAAAACTTGGCACCGGAATCCTTAAATTGATACTCCATTTCATCTGCACTCAATAATGCTGAACATCCCGTAACAACACCCCCCGCTATATATGTTCCATAAGCTACGAATAAGTATTGTGGACAATTGGGTAGACAAATTGCAACCACATCTCCTTTGTTTAAACCATTTTTCTGTAAGAAAGTAGCAAATTTCTGTGAATATTCTAATACTTCACTGAAAAGGAAGGTACTATCCATAAAATAAAGACCTACTTTATCTGCAAATTTTTCCATTGTTTTAGTTAATATAGTTCCAAGATCCTCTGTAGGATATGTTAAAGTTGGTGGTACATGATCATCATAAGACTTGATCCAAAATTTTTCTTTAGTCATTTGAAACAACACCTTTTGAAATTAATTATTAAGTTTTATGTGTATTATTAATATTTCATAGCTTTGCTTATTAATTTTTGATTTTTTTTAAGATACAGACAATACTGTAAATAATTTAATTGTTACGTCTAGAAATTTTTTAAGATAGGTAAAGGAAATCATCATTAAAATTAGTAAAAAGCAAATATCTTATTAGTAATTGAGATGAATTATTAATTACTATACTTATCCTGTTTTCCTATTTAAGTCCCTATTGACTTCCTTCAAGTATAACTTCATGAAATATCGTTGGCTTTTACAATAATCCAATTTTTGATTTTCAGTAAGTATAGTACAATTTTTTAAGATTTCACCAATTTCTTCAAGAATAACTAAGTTATCATCAATGGGATTATCGGAAGTTTGCTCAAGGAATTCAATCTTTTTATTGTCGATTTCAACTTCATAGAACAAATTGTTAATCTTGAGCACGGGCTCCGATTTACCTATATTCGAACTCATCATTATTTTAATTCTCACTATATTTTACGGAGTTTTTAGAGTTTTATAGATATCTTGGTCATAGGTGCAAAATATCCACGTATATAAGATAAACATATAATTTTATCTTTTGAAGCTAAGTAATATATAGATGATATAGAAATATCCTAAAATTACCTTAAAATAAAAAATAAAATTCAGAAGATTTAAAAATGCTTAGAATACAAAAAAGTTGTAAATATTAAAAATTTTCAGCTAGCCAATCCTTAAATTTGATTTTTCTAAGTTGTTCTGCCCATAAAGCCTTGAGATTAGGTTCATCTGGGAGTAGATTCTCTTTTTTAAGAATTTCATATAGCTTTTCTACAGCTTTCTCAATTAAGATTTCAATCATCGGCGTTTTAAACATTGTATCTCTTAAATTGTCATCTACTTCATTTTTTATTTGTCTAATAATGTTTATCCAGTTTTCTGCAAAAATTACAATATATTTTTCTATTTCAGCCGACTTTTCCATTGAAAAAATAGGGATTGCTAACTCAAATTGATTATCCTTCGGTTTGATTAATTTATACCACACTAGATTCATTAAATGATTTTCAATAGTTTCTTCAGTCCATTGGTAGAATACTTTACACTCGTATTCTTCTTTTGAAATTAGTAATGGTATAGGAGAAAAATTAATGTTTTCATAGATCTCTTGGAAGCTCTTTGGACCTTCAGTAAGTTTTATTAAGATTTCACGTCGTACTTTATTATCTAAAATCCAAGGAATATCTTGATCATCCCATGGTTTTGATGTAGCAAAATTAAACCAAGGTTGAATTTCATCAACATTTATTTTTCCCGAAAAGCGATAATTATGATATTTAGTGTTTTCTTTCATATTTTACCACAATTTTGAAATTAAAATATATTTCTTAATCATTCAAAACTATAAATCTGCAAGTAGACTATCTATATCAAGCCAACCTTTTTTTGCATGAATAATCTTTCCTTCCTCGTCTATTATGAATTGTCCAGGGCCTTGTTGTTCCCATCCTTCATATTCACCATGTTTAATTCCTGCTTTTATAGA
>JBHLNY010000405.1:0-2555 GCA_048941065.1 Promethearchaeota archaeon | reverse complement strand
GCGGCGCAGTAGCTGCTTGTAAGGTCGTAGGCGAACGCGTTCGTCCGTCCTTGGCCGGGGATCTCGAACTGGATCGTTCCCGCGCAGGGGAGGGCGCCCGGCGGCAGCGGGCTGAGCCATGGCGTCGTCCCGACGTACAGACCGGTCGGCCCCTGATCGATCGGCGCGTTGGGGCGAGCGACTGGGTTCCCGTCTCCTCCTTCCATCGGCACCTCGACGCCGTCGATCAGCATTCGCCACCCGCCCCATTCGGGAAACGCGTCGAAGCGGAGCACCATCACGCCCAGGCCGGCGTCCCACTCCACGGCCGTCACCTGGGTCGCCGCGACAGCGAACGGAAGAAGCGCGAACAGCAGGCATAACGAGGCGATCCGGGCTCTCATCATGCGGCCAGCCTAGAGCAGCCGGCATCGACAGACAAGACGGACTCCCACCGAGATGCTCGGAGGCAAGACCGGACCCATCTGCACGCTGTCGGTCGACCGAGCCGGCGACCTCATCGAGCGGCTGCCCCCGTAGACGCTCAGTCGGCTGGTCGAGGGGGTAAACGAGATCGTTGGGTAGGTCGTCAATCAGGACATCGCCGGACGTGAGTAGAGACTCGGTTGGGGGGTTGGCACGTGCCCCGAACCCCTAACCTCAACCAAGCTCATTCACGTCCATGAGGTTCTTCAGCTCCCACGCCCTCTTCTCAATCCTGTTGAAGGCTAGCGTGGTCATGAGAGCCTCCTCGGTCTGGAACAGCGTGTAACGGGTGATATTCATTCGCTGTAGGCCTTTCAGCGCCTCACATCGATCAAGGGCTGGCAATGTGAACTTTACAAGCTTGTCCTGATACAGCCTCCCTCGCCCCATTACACGCTCATGCAGGACAAAGACGTGCTCACCATCGATGAACTGAACACAGACCGTGTACCATGATTGCTGAACGAAATGGCGCTTGTGCGTCCGAACATATGGACCAAGCGACGAGATCAGCGGTAAGCCACCCCCGCCTGTTTTGCCCCCCCGAGGCAACTCGACAAACGCATAGACCGCAACTTCCTGATCGCTGATCTCAGCAGGTAAGGTTGACTTCAAGCCATCGAACGCGAAGAACGCCGCGATGTTCTCGGACTCCGTCCAGTCCAGCAAGGGAGACGGAAAACCGTAGTGCCGGAGGTAGACCCAGTATCGATACCAATGCTCGGGAATCGAGATCCCGATCGGATCTTCGTCGTAGTTCGGGAAGTCCTCTGCAAGTTCCTGCCAATTCGGCAGATCCCAGCTCCTCCCGGAGAATGATTCGATTTCCGGCTGACATCGCAGCGTCAGCTCGGCATACCGTCTGGGAGTCCACGTTTCGCGCGACACTCATTCAAGCGTCGTCTGAAGCTGAAGAGACGCAGAGGCTATACCTCTGAACAGAATCCGAACCTCAGGGACCAGATCCCCCTTCTTGATTGCGTGTTCTTCTCGCAGATCGGAGATAGCGCTACTGAACTGCGACCAGCTCTCAAGTGGTCTCTCGTCCATGCGAATGTTCCCTGTCAATCGCTCTGATGAGCCATCTTACTCTTTCTTGGGCTCCTTCACTGAGTACGCGTTACTTGTCTAGACAGAGCAAACTCAGGGTTTGGTCTTCACTCTTGGATCCAGGACGCTAGGGTTCTACAGCTCCGGTCAGCCACCCTCCTTCAGGAACTCCAGCAACTCGCCGAGCTTCTCCTTGGCGACGCCGTCGACCGGGTTCTTGATCTGGTTCTTGACGTCCTTGCTACCGAACACGTTCGCGGCGATCCAAATCATCACCTTGCCCAGGCCCCTCAGTCGGGCATAGTCGAACCGCCCGGGAAGCGGAAAGGCGCGAATCTCCGAGCGGATCGGCTCGGGAAGGGCCTTCTCGATCCACTCCTTGACCGGAGCGTCGGCCGGATCGGCACCGGACGTCGTGAACAGGGCGACGCGCTTCCCCTTCATCCGGTCCCAGTGCTTCTCGACCCATCCGGCCAGCATCGGCTTGTTGGCGAGGATCGGGGAGCCGATGACCACCGTGTCCGCCCCGTCCCAAGGGATTCCCTTGTCCCGGCTGTCGTAGACCGGGAACCCGGTCTCCTCGTGAATCCAGTCCGCGTACTGTTTGGTGCTCCCGGTGCTGCTTCGATAGACGACGATTCCGCTCATCCTGTCCTCCCTGCCCGGCGATCGAACTACAAATCCCGTCCGGATCGATCATACTACACAGAGGCCACAAGCCGGGATCGCGGGCTAGTCCGAACCGACCTTCTCGATCCGCAGGATCACGTTCCCCAGCGGATCGGGGCAGACGACATCGTTCTCGGTCGCCATCCAGTCGCTCGGCTCGAGTCGACGCTGCATCGCAGGCAGCAACGGCAGTGCCGCCTGCAGCGCGTACAGGCAGAACGGCTGCGGCAGGTACAGGCTGCTTCCGCGGAGGAGGGCCGTTCGGCCGACGCACATCCCTTCGAGGCATCGCCCCTCGATCCGCTCGACCGTGATCCTCAGATCCCCGGGCGCAGGCGAAGGGAGTCGCTTCCCTTCGCCGCCCGCGCTTG
>JBHLNY010000116.1:8811-10087 GCA_048941065.1 Promethearchaeota archaeon | reverse complement strand
TCTTCCAATGCTCTTCCAATTGCATCTAAGACTCCAGTGACCGCATTTAAAACAATCGGAAGAACTAAAACTATGAGAAAAGCTAAAATCACAATCATGAATTTTTTATCTGAAGCTTTTGTTTTAGACTCCAATAGAATTACTACTATAAATATTATTAATGCTACGATAATGGTTGCCAGTATTAACCAAATTATGAATATCACAGGTTCTATATCATTCTGAAACAACATCTTAATTTTCCAATTAAAGTTTTTTATTTATAAAAAATTAAATATTTAGTAATAAAAGTATTAGATTTCTTCTTTTTTAAATGTTAACTGTATAAATTAAAAAAATCTAAATTCTTGGGGGAAAAAAGCTATAAATTTCTTCAAATTATAAAAATATTTTTGCAATTAGATACCCCAATTTAATAAAAAGAAATGAAGTGAAAATCCTAAAAAAAATGCAGCAATTATAATGCTTATTAATGATAATCTAATTGATATTTCTCTACCGTATTTTGTATAGATAACTAAAATTATCAATGATGCTAATCCAATGAAAAGAAAAATCCAAGCTAAGACCCATAATGTTAAGGAAGGAATTGCTGGCATATCAAATAGATTTGAAATTTTATAGTTAGTATTTTAAAATATGAAATATTTTTTTAAGTTTATTAATAAATAAAATTTAAAGTTATGATCTCTTGATAAATATTAAAATATTTTAACGCAAAAATCAAGAAAATTATTATTGAACAGAAAATGCATTTCCTAACAAAATTAATTGATTCTCCAATTTTGGAGGATCCAGCAAGAAATCATAAAAATATACATCGCCATTTTTATAGATATTCTAAAGGAGATTTTATAGGTCCGGCGATGAAGATTTCTACGACAAAAGCAAAAATAACACTAAAAGGGAGTCACGAATATGAAGATTTGATTCTTGAGATTGTTGCTAATTCAATTGCAAATCCTAATGATAATTTTGAAATTAAAGGTACATTAATTTCAGGTGTGGATATTAGCAACATAATTTCTAATTTAGGTTTTAATTGGCGTTTATCAAAATCTACTGGTCAAACAAAGAATTATAAAATATCAATTTTAGATAAGACTAATAAACAAAAGTTAATTGAAAGTATTGAGACCTTTCGAGAAAATAGTTATTTTTTATTATCCTTTAATTTAAACCCCACTTGTAAAGTTATTACAAAAAAGAATATTCCTCAACCTTCTAAGAAAAAAATTGAAGAAGATGATGTGAATACAAGAATTCAATTCTGCAC
>JBHLNY010000116.1:0-8711 GCA_048941065.1 Promethearchaeota archaeon | reverse complement strand
GGAGATATTGCCATTGAAGTTGGTATCGAACTTTTAAATTCTGAATCTGAGGATATAACTGATGAAGATATAACAGAAAATATTAAAGATCGTATTGAGGGGAAAAATATTGACTTTGAACCTGATGATAGTGAAATATTGAAGTTAAATACTGTTCGCAAAACATTATATAAATTGTATTCTGAGAAATTAGCCCAGTTCAGGCGTATACGTGATAAAAGTACAGGTTGGTTTATTTATTATTGGTGGCATGAATTTGACTTAATAGAAGAAATTTTAATCGAAAAGAGAAAATTGCTTGAAAGAAAGCTTAGAGATAGATTACACTTTGAAGAATCTAATTATTTTTTCGTATGTAAAAACTGTAATGAGCAAACTATAAAATATAATTTTGATGAGGCATTTGAGCTTAATTTTAGATGTCCTGATTGTGGAGGTTCTTTAGAAGCTCAAGATAATCAAAAAATAATTAATTTCCTAAAAGAAAAAGTAGTACTTAACCAAAAAACAAAAATTTTAATTAAAAATGAGAAATAACTATTACCTACTTCACTTTTCTAGTATCATATAAATAATAGTACTAATTCATAAAATATTCATTTCCTATTAATTTCTTTAGTTTTTAGAAAGAAGTATTTATAGATTAAATCTTTATGTGGTTTTTAAATGATATTTAATGAAAAGAGATTGAGATTTGGAACATGTTCAAAAGATTGCTATGGATCATGTGTATTTCAAGGTGTGTGGAATGATTCTGCTTCTGAAAATAAGTTTTTGCAAGCGAAGCCCTTAAAGGATCATCCTTTTACAAATGGTTTTTTCTGTGAGAAATTAAGTCATCGGCAAGAATTATTATACCATAATAAAAGACTAAAGAATTCTTTTATTCGGATTGGTACTAAAGGTGAAAATAGTTTTAAAGCAATTCCTCTTCAGGATGCATTAGATATTATTGCTAAAAAGATATGTAGTGTAAAAAAAAAATATGGTTCAAAGTCTATTATAGCAGCATTCAATGCTGGAAATTATGGGTTAATTTCAAGATATGCTCCTCTAAGATTCTTCGCAAAATTAGGAGCTAAAATTACATACGGGGGGATTTGCAACGAAGGAGGATGTGCTGGACTAATTAAATTATTTGGAACTTATTCTACGACAAATCCTTTCCAATTGATAAATCCTTCAACCAAATTAATCGTAATTTGGGGGAGTGATTTGTCGAATAGAAATATTCATACATATTATTTAGTCAAAAAAACCATAAAAGCTGGGGTGAAATTAGTCGTTATCGATTCTCGTTGTACTCAGATAGCTCAAGAATCTGATATATTCATTCATACATATCCTGGTACAGACCATCTATTAGCCCAACTTATAATTAAATATCTAATAAGCTCACATAATTATGATGAAAAATTTTTAAGAATTTATGCTGAAGATTACAATTTATTAATGGAAGCTGCTTTAAATGTTGATGATAGCGAAATAATAGCACAATTGGGGATAAATGTTCACAAAATTAATACTATAGAAAAACTATTAGTTGAGAATAGACATCACACAATTTTTAATGTTGGCTATGGTGTTCAGAAAGATTATTATGGAGGAAGAATAGTCCAGACAATAGCTTTGATTCAAATAATCCTAGGTAATTTTGGTAAACCTGGTACAGGTTTGATTTACTCTCAAAGTGATTTTAATAATCGTTTTAATAGCCCACTTTTAGATTATATTAGTCAATCCTCTAAATATTTTACTAACTCAGGAGTTAATTTGATAAATTTGGGTCATGCTTTATTATCCGAAGATTTTAAAATGCTTTTTATTTACAATTTTAATCCAGCAAGCTCGCTTCCAAATCAAAATCTAATAAGACGATCTTTGTCTAGGGAAGATTTATTTATAGTTGTACAAGAATTATTTTTCAACGAAACTACCAAATATGCTGATATTGTTATACCATCTAAGTTTGATTTGGAATCTCATGATATAATTACGCCTTATTATATTCCAGGACTTTCTATCAATGAAGCGGGTCCATGTCCATACCCAGATTGTTTATCAAATTATGAATTTTATCAGCAATTAGCTTGGAAAATTGGATGGTCAGATGATTCTACCTTTCAAGAAGATGAGAAATCTATAGTAAAAAATTGTTTAAAATTACTTCCAGCAAATATACAAGAAGATATAAAGACTCAGGGATACCATCTTTTATTTAATCAAAATGATATTCCTTTTGAAGATTTATCTTTTCCAACTTCAAGTAAGAGAATCCAATTATCTAGTCTCGATTTTAAATTTGGGAAAAATTATTTAAAGCAACGTTTAAAGCGAAAAGATAATGAATTTTTTTTAATTTCTCCATCCTCAAAATTTTATTTACATTCTCAGCTTGGGCAAATAAATCATCAGGCTCTCGAAATGTTTAATAAAATATTTTTAAATAGGTTTGATATTAAAAATCTTGATTTAGAATCTGGTAATGAAGTGTTAGTTTTAAATAAGTATGCTAGATGCAATTATATTATTGAAGAATTAAATTCACTAAGAACGGGTATTGCTTTGATATATTCAGGGTCACCATTAATAACTAAAAATGTTAATTTTTTAATACCAGATATACCTGAAGAATTAGGATTTTCAGGAGCATATAATTCTGCTATTGTTAAAATTAAAAAGCTTCCCTCAAATTAATCTTTTAAGTACACAAAAAGATCGTTTGTAATGACATAAATATAGAATGGCTAATTTCTAAGAAATTAATTCTTTTTCAATAAATTCTATTTCTTCTTTTTGATAAATGCAATATCACCAAGCGAATAACTACTCTTTTTTTTCATGTATTGATTACTTTGCACACTTGCTTCAATCTCATCGACCTTTTTTAATAGCTTGATATTATAAATTTGCTCTATTTTTTTTGCCAACTTAATTGTTGGTTCCATTTTACCAGTTTCTATTCTTCTTAATAAAGAGGGCTTTTCATTCAATTTTTGGGCAAATTGGTCTTGGTTAAGGTTTCTGGAATTTCGGACGTTTCTTATTCTTTTAGCATAGTCAGGAACAATTTCCAGTTCATTAACTATATCTTTCTTATCACTAAATTTTTTAGATCTAGCTTTGGTTGGAGGATAATCTGATTTTTTTATAGTAGGACTTTCATAAATTTTGGTACCATTTTGAGCACAACTTTGACATACATAGATTCTTGCGCCCTCAAGTAAAACATCTTGTCCTTTTCCCCATATTATACCCCCACATATAGGGCATTCTTTATCGAATTTACTAATTCCTTTTTTTGACATACTTTAACCTTGAAACATCTTAAAGTATAAATATTATATTTATTAAATTTGATTAAGAGCTCTTATAATTTTTGGTTTTAATGGATATTTCATTATAAAATATAATCTATAAATTTTTTAGAAATAGAGATTTTAACACAATAGCAAAGATACAACCTTAAATTTAAAAGATTAAAAGTTTATTAATATTTTAAGAACTTTTCTTAAAAATGAAAAATTATTGTGAGAAATGAAGGGGTAAATTCTATTTGACTACAACAAAAGATAAAAGGAAAAAAGAAGAAACTAAAGATGGAGAATATCTAATTACGTATACTAGGCATCTGGAGAAGAGACTTCGAAATTTGGAAACTGAAAAGCAGCTACTAGATGCAGAACGTTTAAGATTAGAACAAGAATTACATAGCTTAAGAAATGAAATTGATAGATTAAGGGAACCTCCACTGGTTTCAGCAACTATTATTGATTTTTTAGATGATAAAGGAAGAGCAATTGTTAAAAGTTCAACAGGACCTAGTTTTGTAGTAAATGCTAGTAGAAAAGTAAGAAATGAGAAATTAACTCCAGGGATGAGAGTCGCTTTAAATCAAAGAACATTTGCAATCATGGAAATTCTACCTACTAAATTGGATCCCTTTGTAAAAGGTATGGAGGTAATAGATTCGATTCCCGACATTTCATATGCAGATGTGGGTGGACTTGAAGAACAGATGCAAGAAGTTAGAGAGACTGTAGAATTGCCTCTGAAGAAACCAGAGCTATTTAAAAAAATTGGTATTGAACCTCCTAAGGGTGTTTTACTTTATGGAGCTCCTGGTACCGGAAAAACTTTACTAGCAAAAGCAGTCGCTCATGAAACGGAAGCTACATTTATAAGGATTATAGGATCGGAGCTAGTTCAAAAATTCATTGGTGAAGGTGCGAGATTGGTTAGAGAAATATTTAATTTAGCAAAAGATAAAGCTCCAACAATATTATTTATTGATGAATTAGACGCAATTGGTTCTCAAAGGCTAAAGATAGCAACTTCAGGGGATAGAGAAGTACAAAGAACCTTAATGCAGTTATTAAGTGAATTAGATGGATTTGAACAGAGAGGAGATGTTAAGATTATCGGTGCAACAAATAGAGTAGATATATTAGATCCTGCGTTATTAAGACCTGGAAGATTTGATAGAATGATTAATTTTCCAATTCCAGATGAGGAGGCTAGAAACGCTATTTTTAAAATCCATGCAAGAGGATTGAATACTGAAGAAAATATAGATTTTAAAAGATTAGTAAATTTAACAGAAGGAGCGACTGGAGCTGACATTAAAGCAATTTGTACAGAAGCAGGTATGTTTGCAATAAGAAAGGATGCTGAAAATATCATTTTTGATGACTTTCTTGATGCTATAAGTAAAGTGATGAATAAGATTAAAGATGCATCAATAGAATCTAGACTTTATTCCTAATCTATTTTTATATTAATTATATATTTCTTAGACTCTTTTTTAATGTAATAATCTTTTATATGCAATTTAAAATGGAAACTGAATTTTTGCTAGATTTAAGAAAGGTTAAAGGTATTTCATATTATCAATTTGGTACTGATATAACTGATATCCTATTTGATGACGTTAAAAATATTTATATTAAACGATCTCGTAAAACTAATAGAATTAGATATATTTATTATAGAGATGACTTATTACTCACATTAAAACCAAATAATGGATTTTTTACATTAAGTATATTCTCGGCTAAGAAAATTCTTGAAAATAGTAAAATTCCAAGATTAAGAGTTATAGTATTAAATGATATCTCAGAATTTATTAAAAAAGGTAGAAATGTTTTCTGTAAGCATGTTTTAGATATTGATAATAATTTAAGACCTTTCGATGAAGTTATAGCTGTAAATGAAGATGATGAGTTATTAGCGGTTGGAAGATTAAAAATTCCTGTTCCTTATATAAAAAGTTTTTCAAGTGGTGTTGCAATAAATATTAGAAAAGGGATCTATAAATCAAAAATATAAATTCCAATTAATTAATATAATCATAAGATAACCATGTATTAATGTGAAAAGAATGGTAAAGCTACCAAAAGAAATGCAACAAAAGGTAAAAAGCAAACCAAAGAGACCAACAGCAGTAAAAAAAGTAGAAGGTTCCCAATTTGGATCAAGACAAGCGCGTAGAAGAATGGCACAACAGGGTATAGAAATGGATCAAGTAAATGCAACAAGAGTTATAATAGAAAGTCCTGAAAAAACTCTTGTAATTAACGACCCTGAAGTTGTTTTAATGAAACAAGCGGGTCAAGAAATATACCAAGTCTTTGGAAAGACTGAAGAATTTTCTCCTGAAGAAATAAGAATTGGTGAAGTGGAAGAATTAAAGGAAATAGAGCCACTAGATGAGACTGAAATGAAACCTATCATAACTGAGAATGATATTATGTTAGTGGCTGCACAAGCTAATGTAGATCCAAAAGAAGCAGAGTCTGTTTTAAAAGAGTGTAATGGAGATATTGCAAAAGCTATTCTATTCTTAAAAAATCGTCCATAATATAATAATTAAATTTCAAGTTGCAAAAAATAAAAGATAATAATTATGAACATTTATAATATTAAATAACTACTAAATTAATCTATAATGTCAAAATTTAAGAAAAAACGTGATGAAAAACCAGCTGGGTTATATGAATTAGATATTAAATTTGAAAAAATCATACAATTTTCTGGTTGGATTTTTCTATTCGCTCTTGGTGGATTTTTAGGTTCATGGGTAATTCTTGATGAGAGTTTAGGTATAATTGAAATAGTAATAAATGCTATGTCATTTAGTATAATATTGTTTTTAGGGACTAATTCTGCAATAAGTTTTGGACTAGCTGCTAAGATAAAAAATAATAGGGACAAGAAAAAAGATTTTTTTTATGATTGGTTGTTAGGAGAATTCATTTTCTGCATGTTTGCAATTTTTGCTGTCGCCGCTTATCAATGGTAAGTGGAATTTTATATATTTGTATTCTGCTTTTTAAAAAAGACTAAATAAGAGAAAATTCATTTATAATCATTTCTAGAAGGATTAAAAACATCAATAACCTCAGCTTCTTCTAAAATGTACGCTCCATGCTTTTCATCTGAGTTAAAAATGTAGCTATCTCCTTCTTTAGCAATGAACTCACCATCGTTCGTAATAAACTTTATTTTCCCCTTGATAACGTAACCAATTTGATGTTCCTTATGATTATGTATGGGAATTTCAGCCCCTTTTTTAAGTGTAAATAAGCAAAGCATTAAAGCATTATTATATATTAATGTTTTTCGATATATTCCTTCTAAAGCTTTTACTGGATCAATCTCATTTTTATTAACTGCATTTTTCTTCATATAAAAATAACCTTAATTTGTAAATCTCAAAATTTTTTTCATTTAAATATACTCATAATTACTTCTTATAAAATTTTTATAATGATAATTTATGAAAGAAAACAAAATAAACGACAAATTTCTGAGTATCTTGGAATTATAAAGATAGATTAAAACATTTTGATATCCGTTCGTAAATTAATCATTTTTTTCGTAATTTAAATAGCCAGATTATAAATTTTCAAATAAGGAGTTAATAAAATAAGTTTAAATTGAAAAAATAAATAAATTTTTATATCAAAAGAGGTAAAATATTAACGATAATAAATACTTAATAATTCTTTTGATTCCGTTCACATTGCCGACAAAATTTTGTAATTGTTAGTGTAATATTATGCCTTTTTATTGTATTAGATTAGAATAAAATTAAAAACGTGATGTTATACATTGGTTTTGGTTTCAAATTCAGAAGCTACAAAAAAGGAAAAAGAGAAAAAATTAAAAAGTGATTTATTAAAAAATTTGTTACCAAGAGTTTTTAGAACTGAAGGCGATGTAGTATCCTTTGATCTTTTCAAAATTGAGCACAGTATTATAAAGGAAACAGGATTAGATAAAGAATCGGCTGATAAGATTACCGAACTCGTGGTAAGAAGAATTATATCTTCTGGGATACGATTTCTTTCTGGTCCTCACATTAGAGAAATAGTATGTTCTATATTATCAGAACAACATTTTGAAGAAGAAAGAAAGTTATATACAAGAATAGGAATGCCATTAATGGATTATGAAGCTATTTTAGAGGAGGGTATTAATGAAAATGCAAATCAAGACATGAATCCAGAAAGTATCCATCATTGGGCAGCGAATAGAATATCAGATGAATATGCCCTGTTAAGAATTCTAGATTCAGAAGAGGCTCACGCCCATCTCTATGGAGATATTCATGTTCATATGCTTCGATATTTTGATTTGCGTCCATTCTGCCAAGAATGGGATCCTAGATTGATATTTGAGCATGGCTTGCCTCCTGTTGATAGTTGGGCTCATTGTAGTAGATCAGGACCGGCAGGAAGCTTACGAGTAGCTGTTACTCACTTAGCAAAATGGCTGGGTATCATTCAAGGTGAATTCTCAGGAGGTCAAGGATATGATTATATTACTACATTTCTAGCTCCTTATGCTAAAGGTGTTTCTGATAGAGAAATAGAACAATCTATGCAATGTTTGATTTTTGAGACAAATCAAATTTTTGCTGCTAGGGGAGGTCAAGTACCTTTTACTTCAATTTCTTGTACTCCTACTGTTCCAGAAGGTTTGTTAAATATTCCCGCTATAGGACCTCATGGAAAAAAAGTTGGAAGATATGGTAATTATAAAGAAGAATGCCTGAAATTATTTGATTCCTTAACGGATGTTTATATTCAAGGTGATTATAATGGGAAACTCTTTGCTTTTCCTAAACATGAAATTAAAATTAAGAAGGAATGGCTTAAAGAATTTGAACCATCATATTTAAAAATTATGGAAGAAGTTGCAACAATGGGAACTCCTTATTTTCTTAATATGTGTCCTGATTGGATGCCTGACGAAATTCATAGTCAATGTTGCAGAAAGTTCTTAAGCGGAAATCAAATAATTGAACAATGTATTCTGGATCCTGAAAAGAGGAAAATAACAAATATATGGGACAACTATGTTACTATTGGTTCACTTCAAAGTGTCAGTTTAAATCTTCCTCGATATGCTTATATGTCTGAGAATGAAGATGATTATTTTGTTATCTTGGATGAAAAGATGGAGCTTTCAGCTAGAATTCTACGTAAAAAATGGAATTTGATGGAAAAAAGATTGAAAACTGGACATTTACCTCTTTGTAGTGGCAAAATTAATGGCAAACCAATTTTCAATATAAATGATCAGAATGTTTCAATAGGATTTACAGGATTAAATGAAGCAGTTAAAAGTTTAACAGGCTATGAATTACATGAAGATAATACATCTTATGAGTTAGGGAAAAAGATTTTAAAGTATATGGTTGCAAA
>JBHLNY010000115.1:7742-10098 GCA_048941065.1 Promethearchaeota archaeon | reverse complement strand
GTTCAAATAGGTATGAGAGTTGAATTAACCTTTAGAAAAGAACATGAAGGTGCTGAATTTAAAAATTATTATTGGAAATGTCGCCCTGAAAGAGGGAGGGCATAAAGGAGGTTGAAAAAAATGGCAAGAAAAGGGATAAAGGATAAAGTTGCAATAATTGGCTGTGATATGACAAAATATGGAGAGCTTTGGGATAAAAATCAATATGATTTACTTTTCGAAGCAGTCCATAGCGCTTGCAAAGATGCTGGAATTACGAAAGATGATATTGATGCAAGCTGGATTGGAATATTCTATTACTTTACTGGGCTTTCTGGTGCTATGGTTGAGGATATTTTGAGATTAGATGGGAAACCCTCAACTAGAGTTGAAAATTTTTGTGCTAGCGGAATGGATGCCTTTAGAAATGCATGTTTTGCGATTGCATCAGGCGCATATGATGTTGCGCTCGCTTGTGGAGTAGAGAAATTAATGGATGAGGGAGGTAGTGGACTGCCAGGGTTTAAAATTTTTGGACATCCCTTATATCCGACTCCATCTGCGCCAGCAATGTTTTCTATGGCTGCTACAAGATGTTTCCATGATTATGGATGGACAAAAGAAGATCTTGCGAGAGTTGCTGTTAAAAATCATGATAATGGTTCAGATCATCCAAAAGCACACTTTAGAAGTAAAATTTCAATTGATCAGGTAATGAAAGCTCCAATGATTGCTGATCCTCTTGGTCGATTCGATTGTTGCGCAATGTCTGATGGAGCAGCTGCCTTAATATTGACTACACCAGAGCTTGCTGAAAGTTATACTCATGCAGATGATTATATTTTAGTCAAAGCTAATGCTATTTCATGTAGAACCAACTTTCCATGGTACATACCTCCTAATGGTCCTGGAGCAGATTTAACCAGCTTTCCAGCAACTGTAAAAGCAGCTGAATATGCTTATAAGGAAGCCGGAATTACTGACCCGCGAAAAGAAATTGATTGCGCAGAGGTTCATGATTGTTTTACCATTACAGAATTAATAAATTGTCAAGATTTAAAATTCTGCGATCGTGGCCAAGCTGCTGAAGAATTAAAAAATGGAACTTTCAATTGGGATGGTGAAACAGCAGTAAATCCATCAGGAGGTCTAAAATCATTTGGTCATCCAATCGGATCTACCGGCTGTCGAATGCTAACTGAGATTACAAAACAATTACAGGGGCGGGCAGAAGGAAGGCAAGTTCCGAACGCGCGGATAGCTTTGGCACATAATCTTGGTGGAGCATTTACAGTCTGTTCAACTACAGTCTTAAGTCAAAGAGATTAAAAAGGCAAAATTATTAAAAAAAATTTTTTTCCATTTATTTTACTTTTTTCCAATTAAAAGATATATTTAAAAAAAAATTTTGAATACTTAAAATCTATATTCTATCTTCTTTACTACTCTAATCCTATTTTAGCTGCATATTTGACTATCATAAAAATTATAAACGCAATAATTATGAAGTTGATAGCGGCCGCTATAAAATTTCCTATGTAAAATACAGTATTACCGACTTCTATTTTAATATCCTGAATACTTTCAAAATCTGGTATAAAAAGCCCAATTATGGGGGTTATCAGATCTTGAGCTAATGATAAAATTAAGGCATTTACAGCAAGGCCTAAGATAAATGCTGAAGCTAATCCGAGAATTTTATATTTCTTAATAAATTGTAAAAATTCCTGAGCTAGATTCTTTGGTTTTTCCGGTTCTGGTTCTGGTTTAGGTGTAAGAAGTTCGCGAATTTTTTTCAATTCCTCCAACATATCACTTTCTTTTGACAATCTTTCTCACGCTTTAGAGTTGTTTAATTTAAATTCATTCTAGTTCAATTTTAGAGCTAGTTAATTAGAAAAGTAATAAAGCAATATTTAAAGATTATCTAAATACATTATAAGAAATAATTTAACCATATGAAGAATTTCTTAGGTATGAAATTTCTTTCTAATCGATTTAATAAATTTAAAGAGTTCTTTTGGATCAACACCATTGTCATTAGCTGTAGCAAATGTAGTAATTCTCGCAATAATTGATAAGAAACAATAATAGTTACAATTTTAAGATATTAATTGTAATAATTATTTTTCAGACATTTTTTATCAAGTCTATTTTATTTTAAAAATAATTTTATTATTCTACGATTCTTAGTTTCTTTTCGAAAATCTTTAACTCCAATTGATGAATATTTTGTCCCTGTTGCATAAGTACTACCCCCTGTATCATTTTTCAGTATAAACAAAGCAATGATAGTAGAAAAAGCAAATAACATCAAAAGTAATAATAGGAGAAAACGATAAAAATTAGGTCGCTTAGTTTCATCAAATAATAAAAA
>JBHLNY010000115.1:0-7642 GCA_048941065.1 Promethearchaeota archaeon | reverse complement strand
GCCATTGAAATAATTTGAATGACATTACAAATAAATAATTGTTCACCAAATTTCCCCAAACTTATTTTTTTGTTTTTTAAATTAATGGCACTTATTAGTATTATGATAGCAAAAATTGCTATAATTGCAGTGAAATAAAGATTTATTAAAAGAAAACTCACTACAAAGAAAGATTCACCATCTAAATAATATAGTCCCCAAATCCAAACGAATGACTGACTTTCTTTGGAAATATTCGAATCTCCACTAGGTATTGCAAATGGAATAAATATCGCAATTAATATTGTAATAGAGCTAACTACTGTTGTCCTATAAAGCGTTTTATCTTCAACCATGACACTCTCATCTTTAGGTCTAATTATTATTATATTCTTTGAAGAAACCTAATACTTTCGCCTCTTTTTAAAATCCTTGATTTTAACGGTTGAATAACCTGTACCTTGTGCGTATGTATTACTAGCCACATATCTACTTAGTGTAAAGACTGAAAATAAACCTAATATAATTATTAATAACAGAACTAAGAATAATAATAAATTATAATGTTTAGGATGTTTGCTGTTATCAAATAATAAAATTTTGTTTATTTCTTTTCTAGTTAGTCCCAATTCTTTACCTATTTTATATAAACTAATTACCTCATCAAACATTTCTTAAATCTCCCTCACAAATTTTTTTAAAAAAGTTTATCATTAATTAATCTATGATATATATTTTTATATCTTGATATTATCGCTTCTAGTTTCCCTCCTAAAGGGAAAGTTTGTGAATTAAAAAATACATTTTCTATTGCCCTTAGACAGTAAGGCTCATCATAACAATTCAAGGCTAATTGGGTTCCCAAACATCCTCCTTTGCAGTCTTTATTAATATTACAATTTCTGCAGTAACCTTTTAGGTTCATTTTTTTGAATATTCTATTATAACTAAATGCATGTTGATCTGACAAAATATCCTTTAAATTTTGCTCTCGAATGTTTCCTTCAATGAATTCATCTGGTAAAGTTAAACATCCTTTGATATTTCCATTACTTTGAATTCCTAAAACAGAGTATCCCGCTTGACATCCAACCCATGGCTCTAATCCTAAATTGGGTATAAATCTGGAAAAATATCCAAAACAATGGGCACCGATCAATGGTAACCTTCTATATGAATATTTCTTTACATTTGTTGCTATAAACATTGCTAAAGTATAGTATTCCTCTCTTGAAATGGCCAAATCTCTAGGAAAACGTCCGATTGGTATTGCAATTTGTATCTGCCATGCGATATTACGATCTAATAGTAAGTTTTTAATCTTATTAATTTCCTTTAAATTTATTTTGCTAACAGTAGTAATAACACTTATAGGTAATTTTTCTTTTTTCAATTGATTAATAGCATCCAGAGTTTTGGAAAATGCTCCTTTAATTCCTCTAAGATAATCATGCGTTTCTGGTGTTCCTCCGTCCAAACTCAAAGCCACACAATCTGTTTCCAATTTTTTTAATTTTTGAATATGTTTACTTATATTTAATCCATTAGTCACTATAGATAATTCCATTTTGTATTTTTTAACCTCTTTGGCAATTTGATACCAATCATTTCTGATAAGGGGTTCCCCGCCCATCAAGGCTACTCCTTTATAACCACAAGAGTATAATTCTTTCACCAAATTTAATGCTTCTTCAGTATTTAATTCATCATAACGCGCATTTCCAGCTTTAGAACCACAATGGATGCAATTACTATTACACTTTAATGTGATTTCCCAAACTGCACACGACCCTTTAATTCTCCGTGTTAATAAAGATATTAAGCTTGGCATATATCAAATTGGATATTTCTATTCTGAGTAATTAAGATTCTAAACTACCTTATAAATTTTTTTTCTTGTTTAATAAAATTTCAATAATTCTTATTAAATTATATTATTCTGATTTAGTTGATAAGTATTCGTCAAGTGATATAACAGGTTTTAAATTTGGAGTATGTCCTTCTCCTTTTTTTATCAAGATTAGCTCTTGATTTATATCGTTTCTAATATTCTTTTTATTCTTAATTTTGCTGAATTTTAATAATCTTAATGTTCTCTTATAAAATTTTAATGCATGTGGTTTTAACTCTAGTTTAATTAAGACTTTTGCTAAATTCCAGTAATATAAAAAATCATCTCTATACAACTGAATTGCAGTTAATAATTTCTTTTTAGAAATTTCATAATTGCCTAGATAAAATTCCTTTAAACCTTGGTAAAAAAAGTCTTCAGATTTTCTTTTTAAAATCATTTGAGAGAAAAAATTTATTTCACTTATCCCAAATTTGGCTGATAATTCCATGAGATGATCTAAACTTCTCTCTTTTTCATCTTTGGATAACAATAGTTTTTCAATTAATTGTTTTCCAAAAGATTCAATTGAAGAGAATACCAATTTTTGTGCTCCAGGAATAATTGGTGTTTTCTTCAGAGAATTATATAAAATATTAGAGAAATTTAATGTAATTAAATAATCAGATATCTCTTTAGTATATTTTATCTCAAAATTAGAAAAATAATGTTGATCTTCTATAGCAAATATAAAAGCTCTCGTAATTTCAGGAGACTTTATTAATGATTCTTTTATTATGTCAAATAAGATCTCTTTCTTTTTTTTATTATCAAATTCCATCAATTTTATTAATATAAACGTTAACAAATCTTCTTGCTCTTTAGTTAGAAATGAATCTTTAAAGTTAACGTATTTTTCTTTTAACATTTTCTTACGAATATGAGTCAAAATTTGAAAATATTCTTTTTTTGAAGTTTTTTTACACTCAATTCTTAACGTCGGAATTGACTCCACATTATAAAATCTTGTTTTCTTTATGTTATTAAATCCGATTTTCTCAAGCATTTCAACTAATAATTCTGGTGGATAACACAATTTATGTTGAAGCCCCTCATGAGGAATTCCAAATATCCATCCTAAAATCTCTTTTTTCTGTTCGTAATTAGAATTTAAATAATGATTAAATGCTCGTTTTATATCAGGAGTCTCAATGATTAATTCTCCATCCACTTTTAAAACTCGGAAAATCTCACTCAATGCATAAAGTGATTTGAAAAAACCTAAATGCTCAATTAACTGAATTGCTTTTACTTCGTCGCAAGATTTATCATCAAATTCAAGATCAACAACGGATATTTTTTTATCTGCTATGACATCCTCATAAAGATCTATGTTCATATATCCAGGCTCATATCTCTTCCCAGATCCAACATTTAGCTTCATTTTTTATTCTTGAAATCGCGAGTTTTAACTGTTGAATATAACGTTCCACTAGGATAATTTGATTCAGAAGCACTCCCTGACGATGCCCAAAAACCAAATATTACACTAAACACGAAAAAAATCCCCACTAACGCTATAACTAAAACTAAAATCAATAAAGAAGAATACATTAAAGAAGTTCTACGTCCAGAGATAAGAATCTGATTAACATCTTTTTTATTCAATCCCAATTCTTTACCAATTTTATGAATTTTATAAAATTGGAGCATATCTTGAATCATCTAAAAATTTCACCTCTAATATAAAAAAGGAATTTTCATTTATTATGATCCTATTTCTTTATAAAAATATTTCTAATCACTAAAGTAAATTTCATAATATTTCAAAACTCTAAATAAAGAAGTTTGAGATTTACAACATACATCCTTATATCTGCTAGGAGATATTTATAATTTAGTTTCTATCTATTTGAGGAATCAATATATAATTTTGCTTTTTTTTTTAAAATCATCGTTCCTAACTGTTGAATATAATGCTCCACTAGGATAAACCGCTTTATAAATAAATATAATTGCTATGACTACAACTACACCTAAAATTAAAAAAGATAGAATTAGTAAAAACTTGTATAATAAAGAATGCTTCCCCTCGAATAAGAAAAGGCGTCTTATTTCCATTTTGTTTAATCCTAACTCTTTACCAACCTCATAAAATTTAGTTAATTCTTTAAACATTTGGGAAATCTTACCTCTAATATTTAATTTAGGTTTAATTATTTATTATAACAGATAGAAATAAATATATTTCCATCTCATCTTTGGAATTTAGATGGAAAAAAGCTCAATATAAATTATTTCACGGTATTCACCTGAAATTAATCTAAGACTTCAATTAAACTTCAAAATAAAAAGTCAAAAAATATTTAATTTTAAAACAATTCTAGTAAATCATGAGTAAAACTGAATTTAATCAGTTTAGAGGAGACGTTAATACAGATAAAGTCAAATATATCGCTGACCCTCAGCTTCGAAATATTGTTAATGTATCTATAGCGTTAGGTAGACCTCTTTTAGTGAAAGGAGAACCAGGAACTGGAAAAACTCTTTTATCTCATGCTATCGCTGAATCATTAGGAAAACGATTGATTATCTGGAACATAAAAAGCACTACTGAAGCAATCGATGGATGCTATATGTATGATACTGTCCAAAGATTAAATGATAGCAGATTTGGTAGTGAAGATCGGAATGTAGATAATATAAAAGATTATATTACCTTGGGACCTTTAGGAGAGGCATTTGTTTCTGATGAACAAGCAGTTTTATTGATAGATGAAATTGATAAAGCAGATATCGAATTTCCAAATGATCTTCTACAAGAATTAGATGTAATGGAATTCTATATAAAAGAAACTAAAGAATTTATAAAAGCAAAAACACGGCCTATCGTTGTTATCACTTCCAATAATGAAAAAGAACTTCCTGATGCGTTTTTAAGAAGATGTGTATTCCATTGGATCGAATTTCCTTCCAAGGAATTTATGGCTGATATATGCAAACTACATTATCCTGAGTTAAAAGAACATCTATTAGATCAATGTCTTAAGCATTTCTATGCATTAAGGGCGATAACCAAGTTAAGAAAAATGCCTTCAACCTCAGAACTCCTTGATTGGATAGGAGTTCTATTAAAAAGTGGTATTTCAATTGAGGAATTGAAAAAGGAAATTCCATTCTTAGGAGTATTAATCAAAAAAGAAAAAGACTATGAAGTTGTGCTAGACAAAATAAAATTTCCTACTTAATTTTTTTTAATTCTAAACATTAAAAATTTCAACTATTATAAACATCTTTGCCTTTTCTTAACCTTAATATCCAATTTTGAATATTTAAAAATTAAATATTCTTATCTCTAGCTAAGGTTTCTCTTCAAATGTTATATACATTCAAGATTTCAAAAATAATACAATTATATTTTGTTAGGACTAAATTTAAATTATAGAAATCATTCTTTATATATGAAAAAGAACCTTATTTAAGGTGAACAAGAATTACAGAATTTGCATCTGATGATGTAGATGATGAAAAAGCTCAACATACATCATTGATTAAATGTTTAACTGAATGTAACAAAGGAGAAATTGTTACTGTAATACGTGTAAATTCTGGAATTAGAGCAAAAAAACGTCTTGCTGACTTAGGAATATTACCAGGGACTAAAATTAAAAAAGCGAAATCTGCACCCTTAAGAGGACCAATTCAAGTAATTGTAAAAGGCACTTCATTGGTGATTGGTAGAGGTTTAGCAGAAAAAATTATTGTCAAATGTGCTAGTGAATGTAAATTGTAATTATTCAAGACAATTTTTTTGAAATTCTTTAAATTATAATCATAAAGTTCCAAAAGAATAAATTTTATAAAACTTATGAGTTGTCATTTACCGAAGAAATCAAAAGAGAAAGATCAACAGAAAAGTAAAGATACAATCAATATTGCATTGGCTGGTAATCCAAATGTGGGAAAATCAGTAATATTTAATCAGTTAACAGGACTTTCACAGACAATTGGAAATTGGCCTGGGAAAACGGTTGAAAGAATGGAAGGTCATTTAGATTTTCTAGGTTATCACTTTAATGTTGTGGATTTACCTGGCATTTATTCATTATCAACTTTTACTCTGGAAGAAATAGTTAGCAGGGAATTTATAGTTTCTGAGGAAGTTGATTTAATAATAAATATTATTGATGCTACTAATCTTGAGAGGAATCTTTTTTTTACATTTCAACTGTTAGAATTAAATGTTCCAATGATTATTGCTATAAATCAAATGGATATTTTACATAAGAGAAATATAGATATAGATTTCAACAAATTAGAAGAGCTTTTTAAATTACCAGTTTTACCTGTAGTTGCTGTTCATGGAGTTGGAGTTCATCAGCTTCTTGAAGAGGCAATAGAAATGGTTGTATATCGACATCCTCATCGACATCATAATGCTACTAAACTTTATAAATCTGATCATCATTCCCATCATTATTATCGAAAGCAACATATTCATAAAAAGGTGAAATCATGGCCTCCTATAAAAAAGGAATTTAAATTTCCTGATTTATCCTCCATTCTTTCTTTTGGAAAAGAAGTAGAATATAAAATCAGACAACTCATTGATAAATTAAATATCAATCAAAATGGGTATGCCAATTCACACTATCCTTTACGATTTATCGCTATTAAACTTCTTGAAAATGATGAAGAAATTAGAAAACAATTTATAGACCATGAAAAATCAAATCAAATTTTTAATACTGCTGACAGTTTTCGTAAAGAACTTGAAGAATTACATGGTGAAGATATCACAACTATAATTTCTTCAGAAATTTATAATAAGATTAATAAAATAATAAATCAAGTTTTAATCGTTAAATCTAAGGGTGAGGCTAAGAAAATCACTCTTGCTGATAAAATAGATCATCTTACTACTCATTCAGTTTGGGGATATGTAATATTAGCTCTTGTAATTTTAGGAATTTATTTATTTACATTTTCAATTGGAGATTTTTTAGGAGGATTGTTAGATAATAATTATAGTAAGTGGAGTGAAAGCATATATTCATTATTCGGTGAAGATTCATTAGGTATTAAAATTTTTTGGGATGGAGGGATGGGAGGATTAATCGGTGCAATTGGCGGTGTGTTAGTATATGTTATTCCCTTTTTCTTAATTATTGAAATTTTACAAGATTCTGGATATTTACCAAGAGCTGCATTTTTAATGGATAGAATCATGCATTCTGTGGGAATTCACGGTAAAACAATAATTCCTATGATTTTAGGTTTTGGATGTAATGTACCCGCTTGTGCAGGTTGTAGAATTATGGAAACTGAACGAGAAAAAAAAATATCAATTGCCTTAACTTCACTCGTACCTTGTGCCGCTACAATGACGGTTGTTATGGGCTTAGTAGGACGTTATTTAGGTCTTTTTTGGGTATTTTTCTTATTTGTAATAAATTTTTCTGTTATTTTAATCATTGGAAGAATTTTAAATAAGACTATGCCTGGACAATGTACCGAATTAATTATGGAAATGCATGAATATCGCATGCCAAATTATAACGTGATTTTCAAGCAAACGTGGCTTAGATCCAAAGAATTCATTTTTAAGGCACTTCCAATAATAATAATATTAGGCATCACACTAGAAATACTTCTAATTTTTGATGCTTTAGAACCAATAAATTTTGTTCTAAAGCCTATATCAGTACTGTGGTTAGGATTACCTGCTGCAGTCGGAATATTTCTAATTTATGGAATCTTACGTAAAGAATTGACTCTAGTTCTTCTAGCTATCTTTGCTGAAAACATGGGTCTTACTCTCGTAGGACTTTT
>JBHLNY010000404.1:0-2563 GCA_048941065.1 Promethearchaeota archaeon | reverse complement strand
GTTAAATTAAATATATCGCCATATCTTACAGAACTAGCTTTAGCTACATAAACTGTATCAAATCCAAGAATTTTACTACCTCTATTTTTCACCTTAACTTTAATAGTACTATTTGTATAAGCGTAAGTCGGTATGTTATTGTAATCAATAGGGATATGATATTTATACGTATTTTGACTGCCAGTTGCTAAGAGTTCTGGCGAAAGTGTTCTCTCTTCGTTAAGTATCGCAAGTTTACAATTTTCAGAATTATATGAAAATATCGTTTCTGCTTTTACGCCCTGCGAGGTTATTACTCCAACTAAATTTCCCTTTATTCCAGGTAATTTATAATTAAATTCTCCTTGAACATCTGCGATGTAAGCAGTTGATTTTTCTCCTGGTCGTAATACAGAGGATCCACTTACATAGCTGGTAGCATTGTATAAATTACTTTCATAATTGACATAAAAGCTATCTAAATTTGCGCTATATGAACCAATATTTTCTACTTCTAGATAAATATCGGCTAGATTTGGATTATCCTTCGTTTCAACTTTACTATTTTCTCGATTTATTCTAATTAATCCAGGTTCAGCCTCAGTAGTAAAGAAATTCTTTGTAGATTCATCAAATGTATATTTAGTACCTCCCAATGCGTCTGCTTCAGCCGTAACTGTTATATTTACAACATCATCCTTTTGATAATGAGTGTTAAGATCAACCCAAACTATATCTTCTTCATTAATACTCAATATTCCATCATTATTCGATCTCCCCAATGTAAAATCGTACTCAATGTTGTTAATTTTTACATTTGTAATTTTTAATTCTCTTGTACCAGTATTTTTTAAAGTAAATGTTGAGCTTCCAATATCAAATACTTTGGGATTAATTATTGAAAAACTTGAATCTAATGCTGTATAATCAACTTGAAATATTTTAACCATCCCATTTTGAGAGAAATAGGCTGGTTTAAATACTTTAAAATCATACAGTCCATTAGCGGGTATATGATCTGACCATTCGTTGCCATCATCATCTTTTCTTGCGCTTATACCTTGTGATGGATTCCCTCCAATTTGGGAAGCATAATACCATTTCAAATAATCTGTATTCGGACTAATCCCTGAAGGAGATGTTGGTTCGCCGTAAAACATTAATCTAACTAATTGACTTTGGAACCATGCATCTTCATATTTTCCTGACGTTTCGTTTATGTAATCACTTTCAATAAAAACGCTACCTTCTGCCCAATTATCTTCTTCCATGTCTAGATCTTTATAGGACTGATAATTATCGTTGCAAATTCTCAACATCCAAGGCCATTTACCTTCGTCGCCTCCCATTCCAGTAATTAAAAATCCAAAATAGACTAAAACATAATCAGCTTCCAGTTCGCGAAGTACTTTAGCACTATATATTTCATTAGTCTGCATAAATGCCATTCCTGTCATCCCTATTCTCTTTCCATTATGTGTATTGTTGTCGTTAACAGTAGTAACGTTTCCTACGGGAGTTAACCAATAGCCATAATCCCACCAACTTACAACAACATCGGTTCCATCCAAATTATTTTTCATCCAACTTAAAGCATCTTCCCAATCATGAAATTGTCCTCCAGATACCATTTGGCTATAAGACAATTGATTAATTGATATATCGGTCGCATGAAAAACTTGAGCGATGCATAAAAATCCAACCAATAAATAAACTGCAAAAACCTCAGATCTTCCTATAGGTTTTCTTAATTGTCTTCTTCGTTTTCTACTAACACTGAGCCTTCTTTCCCCTACCAAACTACCATAGATTTTCAAAACATTTACCAAACCATACGCACCCATTAATGCTGCCGCTGGTGCGAATAAGAGAATAACACGGATCATACTTCCAGTAGCATAAAATAATGTCAATAAAAATGTCATTAATAATATATCGGCAACATTTAATCTTTTAAAACAAAAAAAAATACCAAGAGGTAAAAGAATCAAGGGAATTAAAGTATTATAATAAAAAATTGACCAGGCACTAGGCATGTGTTCTGCAACCGATGCCACAAGATGCATCTTATCTCGTACTAAAGGACTAAGAATGCTGTTTAACCTGGAGCCAATCCCAAGAGGTATCAAACTTGGATCATACCATATTATTATAGCAATAACAAGAATTGCAGGAATTCCTAACCATTTAATTGAATTTAAAAAAATATTATAAAACCTAGGATAAGTATTCCTTTTTGAGTGAATAAAATGAAAGAAAATTAAAATAATTGTAAAAAGAAAAATCCCCCCAAGAGTAGTAGTAGTATAAAATTTATTATGGTTAAAAGAATAAAATAACGAATAGATCATAAAACCCGTCCCTATGATTCCCGCATAAGCAATTAGAATATTTTCATTATATTTATTTAAAAAAATTAAAATTATACAAACAGTAGGAATTATTAGAAAAACAAATTGAAATCCACCCCAACTCAAGGACAAATAACCAAGAAAAACACCACCTAGTATTGAATATGAAAATTTGCCAGTTTTAATAGTTTTTAAGAAAAACAATAATGTCATAAGAGTGGCAAACACGCCTA
>JBHLNY010000114.1:0-10231 GCA_048941065.1 Promethearchaeota archaeon | reverse complement strand
GGGGATTATTGGTTTGCTCCCCGGGATCTCTAAAGAGATGAAATTTAATACTTATGGTCTAACATGGGAACAGGTAAAGTATTTTACAAAAAGTTTTAAAGAGATTGCTCAAAAATACAATCTCATTTAGTTATTCTTTAGCTCTTTCTGGAAGAATTTCACGCAATTTTTCTTTCTTTTCTTTATGCATTTCATACATTTTAGTTTTGACTTCTGCTAAGTATTTACCATATAAAGGATTCATAGAATAAATAAATGCTGCTAAGAAAGCTACAAGAGCAGGAATTACTCCCATCGCTAATTTTATACCTAAAATAGTTAAATCAGATTGAGGTTGTTGAACTTCATTTATTGGTTCTTGATACTTAAAAAGTAATAGCATAATAGCAATAAAACCTAGGGCAAAAGACTCAGCAGGTTTAGTTATAAGCGCATTGATTCCCATAATAGCCGCTTCCCGTCTTCTTCCTGTGTCTACTTCATCTTCGTCAACTACATCAGCAAAAGCTACATTAAATAAAGTCATAGCAGCATATATGCCTACTCCTACGAAAAAAAATCCGATAACAGCTATAATTCCAGGTAAAATTCCAACTAACAAGAAACCCAATCCATGTAGGAAAATGGCACGAAGCATTGCTGTTTTTACCCCTTTCTCTTCATTGACCTTTACTGTGTAATAAGTCCCAAACATGACTCCTATAACTGTAAAACCTACAACCAATAGTAATAACAGATCTGAATTAAATTCTGGAATAGCATAGTAAGTGTAGAAAAATAAATTTCCAAAAAATACAGATTGTATGAATATTAAGAAGAAATTCATTATAACAGTTGTTAAAAAGGATTTCCTTTTTAAAGTATTCTTAAAAGAATCAAAAAAACCCATAGGCTCATCAACATGAGAGAACTCCAATCTCTCTTTAACCGTTAAAGTAGTTGTACCCATTGTTATGAATTGTACAATAGCTAACATTATAGTTAAATAAATAAATCCTTCTCTTCCCGGCTGGTCCAAAAATAGTGAAGGCAATATTAATGCTATGAGAGTCCCAACTACTCCCAATGCTAGGGAGTAAATTTGAATGCTTGCTCTTTCTCTATGATCCATACTTAATTCCTGCCCTAAGGCAGTCCATACTAATAATGCTGCTGTAAAAGCTGTATCATAGATACAAATTAACATAAGCATATAAAAAAAAACTCCAAGTTCACCTATTTCACCTTTAGTTGGACTTAACCATATAAAGATAAAGGAGATTGTCATTATAGGGGTAAAAACTATTAAATAAGGGATCCTTCGACCCCATCTTGTTTTTGTTTTATCAGAAAGCCAACCAAATAAAGGGTCATTTATAGCATTCCAAATTGCAAAAAACATGAAAGCCCAAAAAAGATATATTTCTGGAAGAAGCATCTTTTCTCTAAAATAAAAAATAAGGGATGCTTGAAATATTCCATGAATTACTTGAGTTCCTAATGAGGTTAAGCTATAAGAAAATTTAATAGAAGTTTTTACTAATTCTTCTGGAGCTATTTCAATTCTAGGCATCATTTTAATCACAACACAGTTTGATTACTTTTTTAATTAATTTTTTGATTTAAAAATAATAAATTTTCAATTTTATAATATATAATGATTATGGTTTAATTTTTTATAATCAGAGAACTTATTTTAAATTGAATCTTTATTAGATATTAGAAGTAGAGAATCTCTAATAAAATAATGACGTATAAACAGCTACAAGAAGAAATTTTAAAACTAAAAAAAAATAATGATGTTATTATTTTAGCTCATTATTATCAGCCCATTGAAATACAAGAAATTGCTGATTATTTAGGAGATTCTCTTGGGTTATCTCGCAACGCTAAAGAAAAGGCTACTGAATATATAATATTTGCGGGTGTAGATTTTATGGCTGAAACAGCTTCGATCTTAAACCAAGATAAACATGTTTTAATTCCCAACCCTGAATCATGTTGCCCCATGGCAGCTTTTCTTACTCCTGAAAAAGTGAGAGAATTTAAAAAGGAATATCCTGGAATTCCAGTAGTGGTATATGTAAATTCTACTGCTGCTGTTAAAGCTGAATCAAATATATGCTGTACATCATCAAACGCAATAAGAATTGTAAAAAAAATTAGTAAGGATTTTAACACAAATAAAGTTCTATTCGGACCAGATGCTCATTTAGCTGATTATGCTGAACAGATCTCTGAAATAAAAACAATAAAAATGCCATCTAATGGCCATTGCTATGTTCATTCTCAAATCACTGTTGACGATATTAATGAAGTAAAGAAATTACATCCGAAGGCTAGTTTGCTTGTGCATCCTGAATGCATAAGAGCTGTGAGAGATTTAGCAGATTTTGTAGGATCAACAGCTCAAATGTATAATAGAGTTAAAAATAGTGCTCTTTATGAGATTGAATTCATCATTGGTACTGAAGAAGGATTGCTTGAAAGGATGAAACAGGATTTTCCAAATAAGAAATACCATTTAGCTAAGGAGAGATTAATTTGTTATAATATGAAAAAACATAACCTAGAATTAATAAAGTATTTGCTGGAACATTTAGATGATAAAGCACATGAAGTAAAAGTCCCTTCTGAAATTGCTAAAAAAGCCTTAATTCCTATTGAAAAAATGTTAGAATATTCCTAAAAATCGAATCTTATTCTTTTCTAATTGGTGTTGAACAATGGGGACACACATCCCAATATGGCTTAACACTATAATTGCAATTCGGACACTCTATTAATACCTCCAGTTTCAAAGATTCTTTTTTATAGCGCATACTTTTTTCATTTGCCTCATCAATTTTAGTTAATAAGCTATCATCTTGAAATTTATTATCACATCTGGAACAAATATTAGATAAATCAGTTCTTAAGATAGTTTTACCACATTCTGGGCAAAATCCTCGAATTTTTTCTAATACTTCATCCACATCTATTTCTTTATATTCCGAGATTGAAACTAAATTTAAATCTTCATATCTATCAGAGCCTTCGATTATATTTATTAGAGAGCTAATACCTCCTTTAGATTTAGCGATTTTTTCGGATTGCAGAGCAATATCCATTAATGTTGGTTTTGGTATCCCCATTTCTATTGCGATTTTAATAAGCATTTTTTCGATTAAAATTTCAAAAGGTTCAATAATACGATCCCAAATTAAATCCATTTTTATTAGTTTATCGACTATTTCAGCTGCTGCTCTATCTAAATCAAGTAATTCCTTATCATTACTAAGATTTTTTTGGATAATTTCATCAATTAATCTGTCTTTAATCAATCTTAAAGCAGTAATTCCTAAAATATCTTCTTCATGAAAGAAAAATATATCTTCCCCTCTGACGAACATATAAAAGCCTAATTTATTTGACATTATTTTGTCTACATAAAATTCAATCCTAAGTTTCTTAACCCCATAATGTTTACAAAATTCATTTATTTCAAACTTATAATCTCGAGTCAAAACAGAATTCAAAAAGATATAAAACATTGCTAAATACAATTCGTCGTTTTGCTCTATATCGTAGAACTTAATACCAATTTTTGAGATTTTTTGAACAATTTGGGAGATAATTAGATCAGCAACCCCAATTTCTCTATAAAACGATATTAGGCTAGTAAGTTTTGATATATTTTCATTTAATCTATCAATATATAGTAGATTTTCTTCTAAGCTGAATGATTCCTCTTGTATTTTTTCTGTTCCCCTTTCAGTTATAAAATAGCGAGGTTTATTATCGTCAAATATCTTTTTCTCAATATAATATCTTTCTAACAGCAATTTTAAGTATTTTGATAATGTAGATCTGCTTATATCGCAATAATATTCCAAATCTGTAAATCTTTTGGGTCCTAAATTTTTGAGAATGAATAGAACACGTTGGTCATAATCCATCTCTTTAGCTAAGTTTAAAACTTTATTCTCTAAATCTTTTGAAGTAGATATTATATCCATAACATAAAAAAAGAAATTTAACAATTTATACTTTTGTTCGAACTATTAATAAAGTGCTATACTCAAACCAATGTATAATACTAAGTAAAAATTGAAAATATTGCTTACTAAATATATATATTAATAGAAATTTCCTTCCAATCGATAAAAAAGTTTAAATTCTTGATTGGTAATTAATCTATTGGAAAATTTATCTTAATTTTTAAAATAAATCTTATTAAAATTAATATAATTAAATATTAGTAATAAATTTCAGAAGAAATGACAATAGAAAACCCAAATTTATTAGAAAGAATTAAAAAAATTGAAAAAAGACTTGATGATTTAGAAAATCGATTATCATCCTTAGAAAAATTATTAAACAGAAAACCACTTCAACCATCACCACGACCCACACCATTTCGGCCACCTGAGCGTCCTGGATCACCAGGTCCTCCAGGAAGCCCTCCAGAGCCCTTTCGTTTTAAGGAAGACTAAACAAATCTCGAAAATAAGGACCTAATTTTTAGTCGTTATGGTTTTAATAAAAATATTATTATGATTCTTCTTTTAAAAACTCATTTTGAAATATTTTAAACCATAGTTCATTAGATTGAACAAAAATATTTATTTAAAAATTCAACCTATATCACTTTAATAAAAAATCAAATTTATACTAAAAAGAGAAGTGATTAAAAATTACTCAATATAGATTTAGACTTACAGGGGTTCCACCGGATCAAGCTATAAAGCTTATCGAATTAGATCCAAATAGTTCAATAGCAGAAATTAAAAAGACTGTACAGCGTGAATACAAGTTAAATCCAATATTAGCAATTCAGTTTATTTTTAAAGGTAAGGTATTACCAGATAATTTGAAATTTGCCAAAATCGGCATTCATCCTAAAAAGGATGTTATTACGGTTATGGCTACTCAGGCAGGGGGTTTTTAAGAAAAAATAAAGCCGGCTTTTATTTTTTCTTTTATTTTTTTCCTTTTTTTAAAATAATCTAATATTATACTTTAAATATGATTATAATAAGAATTAATTATGGACCTTAATCGTGTCGAGACAACTCTTTTTTTACTTCAATCGGTAGATGGTAAAATATCTACTGGGGATATTGATGATAGAGATCAAGAGAAAGATTTTCCTAAAATCAGAGGGATTAAAGAAGGTCTTTATCAATATTATGATTTCTTAATTAAAACAGATAGACATGCATTAATTAGTGGAAAGGTTTTAGCTAAAATTGGAGTTAATTCACGAGATAAAGCTGATAATCATAAGGATGTTTCCCTCATAGTAATTGATCGGAAACCCAATCTTTCAGAAAAAGGAGTTAGATATTTATTAAATTCATTTAAATCATTATATCTTATAACGAATAATAAAATTCACCCAGTTTTTAAATTGAAAGAAGAAAAAAAGCTCAAGATAATCCTTTATCCAAAAAATATTGATTTTAAAGATTTACTTATTAAGTTAAAGCAAGAATATGGTATTGAGAAACTCTCGATTCAAACTGGAGGGACATTAAATGCTCTCTTTCTTAAATTAAAACTTATCGACCACATTTCTCTATTAATAGCACCCTGTCTAGTTGGTGGAAAAAAAACATCTACTTCTTTTGATGGAATAGCCCCCAGGAGTAATGATGACTTATTAAATATTAAAGCATTGAAACTAAAAAAATATGAAATTTTGAAAGATTCATATGTTTATTTTTATTATGATGTTATAAATGATACGATAATAGAATAAAAAGTAATTTTCTACTTTCTAATTAACTTCTAATTAATATTTACTTATATTAAAAAAAAAGAGTTAAATTAGAAACAATTATTCTTTTACAATTTTTTTACTAATGTTAGCCGCTTCTTCATGATCAAAATTATAGATATCACCGCAATAATGCTTATTAATAGGTAATAATTTCCAAAAGGTATCTCTTCTTCTCCTCCACCACCTAATGTATATTCATACAATTTTTCACCTTCATAGTACCTAATATAATTTGTTACAAATCCATCTGAATTGAATTTATACACCACGTCAAATCCCGATCCAGGATTTGTAGTAAAAACATTTCCATCAATAGTATACATAGGCTCACCCCAAGCTTCAGCTACCAATGTGAGGTTTAGAGGAATAGGAACAATAAAAATATAATCCTGTATATAGAGATAATGCAAGGATGCATTATAAATAATCCAATTTGCTAAGTAAACACTATATTGTATATTAAGACCTTTAATATATTCTCCAAAAGTCACAGAAATTAGTAATGCTTCAGCCACTGGTCCATATGGTCCTTGTTCTATTGTCTCCACAGTTAGATTAATATAGGATCCAACACCCCAGATTGATGAATAATTTGGATGACAATATGTCATCTTCCATTTATAGAAATCACCCTCCTCTACAGGAACAATGGAATTTCCTATTTTAGTATCACCTACTGCTCTTGGAGTCAAGAAAAAGATGATTGATAATATACATATAATTAAAATTAGTAATTTACCAATTTTTTTCACGTTAAACACGATTTTTATGGATTTTAGTTAAGATACAGATATTAAACATGGATATTTTAATTTTTTGTATCCAAGGATTTTTAAATTATTTAAGAGGAAACAAGCTCTTATTCATCTAATTAAGAAATTTGATTGTATTGGTCTTAATTAATATAAATTCCATAAATAAGAATAAAAATTGATTAAAATGTATTTTGATGTGATTAATCTTTATGAAGAGAAAAAAATTTTAAAAAAAAGTTTAATTTAATCCACATCAACGGGATTTTTACACTTATTACATCTTTTTGCTCCACGGAATAAGTTATTTCCACATTCTGGACAGTGATATCTTTTTTCTTCTTCTTCTACCCATTTTTCATTTCCAAGTTCTCTCCAAGAAGGAATACTTCTGAGTATTACTTTTTTAGCGATAGGAATTGGAAAAGTATTAATAAATTTGCAAGGAAATTCATCACATTGATGACATCCATCAATTTTTTTTTTGTTGGTACATTTCTTAATTGAACAAATTTTACACATTGGAAAAACAATCCCATCAGACAAACAACCAGTACATGAAATATCTTCTACACTTTTTGCAAAAGCCTTGTATATGGGAAATAAAACTTGTTTAAATTTTTGATTATTATCCCTATGAGCGATATAAATGGAACATACACCGCAATATAATCCACATGGGGCTAAAAGTTCCTTTCTGACTTCTACCATCTTAATAAATCCCCCAAACTAAGTTTAAAACCAATATTATTGTTTTTTAACATATATTTAATTTAATTTGTATAATTAAGAAACACATAATAATTTTCATTTCAGGTGAAAAATATGAGTTGGGGAGGAAGTTTAAATGAAGAAGGTTCTAATTATCTAAGAAAATTAAGAGAAATAGAAAGAGTTATAAAAGTTTTAGAAAATCTAAAAAGTGACTTGAGTTTTGAGGAAATTGAAAAAATTAGCCAAACGGTAGAGATACTAGTGAATTATATTAATAAAATTTCAGAATCATCAAATTTAGATTCATTTTAAATTTAGTATAATTTTTTTTATGATTTTAATGACTTGATCTGCGGCTTTTTGCATTGTTTTTGTAAGATTAAATTCAAAAAATGGCAAATCTTTACTATTACTACGTTCTTCTAATGAATATTCATTTTCTTTATATAATTTCAGTTCTGTAAATCCTTCAAGGCTTTCTGGAACAAATCCAATCATAAAGACTACTAGATTTGGTATTTTTTTAATAATTAAATCTATAATAATATGGATTGGAATAGTATGTGTTGAAATAGGCACATAATCCTTAACATTTTCACGTTCTAATAAAGTCACTGTTCCCGGAGGTCCATCAAAAGTACATGTATCTAACAATACTAAATGAGTGGGATTAAAATTAACAATTTCATCAATTCTATCCATCGGATCGGTAGCAGCATTAATAAATAGGATTTTCTCATTGATATAATCAAAAAGTTCAGATATTATATAAGGACCAACTCCATCATCTGAAAGTTTTTCTTCTCCAATGCCCATGAAAACTATTTTTGAGGCGCTACGTAACTTAATTTGTAGTTTTTCAAGCAATTCATTCATGATTTAATTAATATTTCATAATTTAATTAATCATGGTTAAATTCATTAAGTATGGAATGCTATAATTATAAGAAATGTCAGAAAAACTAAATGAAAAAGTTGAAAAAACTCAAGTAGAAGGAATTTTAGAGAAAGGAAAAGTTATTATTTCCAGTAAAGAAGGAATAGAAGAATTTTATAACAATTCATATATCGGAACCATCGAGAAAATTGATAAAAATCAAGAAAGATTAATTCTTGAACCTATTGAAGTGTTACTTTTATGTGAAAGAAACCGTATATTATTATGGGAAAATAACGATAAGACTAAACAAATATTAAATTTCGAGAGTTTATTAACTTTTTTTACTCAATTTGATGAGAGATTGTGGCAAAAATATATTATTTATATGGATTTAAGAAAGAGAGGATATATTGTACGCACTGGATATGGTAATGGCATAGAATTTAGAGTTTATAAACGGGGTGCTGATTTTGAAAAAGATTCTGCTAAGTTTTTAATTTTTCCTGTTTTTGAAGGAGATCCAATTGAATTAAGAGATCTGGATAAGATGTCAAGAGTTGCAATGAGCTCCCGAAAGGATTTAATTGTTGCTACAGTAGATAGACTAAGTAAACCAATTTATTATAGTGTGAAAAAATTTCAGATTTTAAATAAAGATGATGGTGTGGATTAATGTCTGATAAATTTGTATGTGATACATCTGTTATTTTTAACGGTCTTATTCTTGATCTAATAGAGGATGGTGAATTAGGAGAAAATCCAGAAATTCTAATTTCAAACATTGTTGTTGCTGAGATTGAGTACCGCACAAATATCCACAAGGAAATAGGTTTTTATGGTCTAAATGTCTTAAAAAAATTGCGTCAATTCCATGCAGAAAATAAAATTAAATTACAGATTGTAGGAAGTCGCCCTACTCGTGAAGAAATAAAGATGGCACCAGGAGGTGAACTTGATGCACTTATACGAGAATCTGCACTTAAGAATAATGCCATACTAATTACAGCTGATCGCATTCAAGGAGATGTTGGGATTTTTGAAGGAGTAGAAGTGATGTCTGTGAAAGAAAGAGGAGCCCCTAAATTAATGGAGCCACTTTCGCTTAAATTATTAGATTTTTTTGATGAAAGTACGATGAGTGTTCATCTCAAGAGAAATCTGCCACCTTATGCTAAAAAAGGAGGACCAGGTAATTGGCACTTAGAAAGAATAGCGGCAGATCCAATTTCACCTAAATTAATTGAAGAGATTGCTCTTGAAATAATTGAAAATGTAAGAGAGGATGAACATTCATTTATAGAAATTGAGAAAATGGGAGCTGTTGTAGCACAATTACGTGAATTTAGAATAGTAATTACCCGTCCTCCATTTTCTAACGATGTTGAAATTACAGCTGTTCGTCCACTTGTAAGTTTAAAGTTATCAGATTATTCAATCGATATAAGATTACAAAGAAGGTTACAAAAAGCAGAAGGCATTTTAGTATGCGGCTCACCAGGTGCAGGGAAAAGTACATTCTGTGCAGCATTGGCTAATTATTATCTAAGTCAAAATAAAGTTGTTAAAACGCTAGAAAGTGTAAGAGATTTACAAGTTAGACCAGAAATAACTCAATACACAAAATTAGAAGGAACTCTTGAGAATTCAGCGGATATCCTTTTACTTGTAAGACCAGATTTTACTATTTTTGATGAAGTAAGAACTACAAAAGATTTTGAAGTTTATGCCGATTTTCGTTTATCTGGAGTTGGTATGGTTGGTGTTGTTCATTCTTCTTCAGCTATTGATGCAATCCAGAGATTTATTGGCCGAATTGAACTTGGAATGCTCCCTTCAATTATTGATACAATAATCTTCATTGAAGGGGGTGATATTTCAACAGTTTTAGTTATTAAAATGACAGTTAAGGTTCCATCAGGTCTAAGAGATAAAGATTTGGCAAGGCCTGTTGTTGAAGTAAGAGATTATAAAACAAGGCAATTAGAATTTGAAATATACTCATTTGGGCAAGATATTGTTATAAATCCAATAAGACCAAAAAAATCAAGATATAAACCAGAAGAATATATGGACTTTCCTGTTCAAAGAAAAAGAAAATCCAAATCAGAAAGAATTAATTTAGATATTGAAGTGACGAAAGAT